>JADGBX010000066.1 GCA_015231265.1 Magnetococcales bacterium
TAAGAGCGCGCACGGGTCGAAAAGCTTCAAGGAAGGCAAAGCGATCGAAGAGCTGATCAACGCATCCGGTCGGCTCGATTTTGAGAAACTGGAAGCGCACGCCAGGAACCACTCTGAGCAGGCGTTCGTCCAGCTTCTGAAACGCCCTTTGCTGGTCGGCATCTCGCTCTATACGGGACAGATCGAACGGGGCAGTGGCGGCGATGCGGAGAAGACGGCCATCTTCGTGACTGCTCCGGTGGTTCCGCCGCCACCGACAGAGGGCGGTGATGCGCAGGATGAGGGCCGACCCGAGGCCGGTTTTGCCATTGAGCAGGCGATCTACCCGCTGGTGAAGAGCCGTTTTGCCGAAGCGCCTCCGGGAGTGTTTCCCATCGGTCGTACCCAGGCCAGTACCCTTGTTATCTCCGATTACGCCATCTCGGAACAGCATGCGGAGATCGTCAGCCACAAAGGGGTGTTCTCGATTCGGGATTGCGGTTCCACCAACGGCACCATGCTCAACGGCACCCCTCTTGGCAAGGAGGCCAAGCCACTGCGCGAGGGGGATGACATCAAGTTTGGTCGCTACATGTTCAAGTTCATGACGCCCAGCGCCCTCTACGCCAAGCTCAACGGTTTGATGGTGGATGATATCTTCGCGCGTCTGATGAACGGTCTGGGCAAGGCCGATTTTCGCGCTTTGGAGCGGTACGCCAAAGCGAGTCAGGAGCAGGTGTTCACCCAGTTGGTGACCCACCCCGTTCTGATCGGTTCGGCACTGTTCAAGGGACAGTTGGACGACGATGATGTGGAGGAGGATGCCGGTAAAACCCGGTTTTTCGTGCCGGATAAGGGGATGCAGGCTCCCAGTGTCAACATGCATGTTCTGGAGCGCAATATCTATCCTCTGGTCAAGGGCAGCGACATGGCCATCTCCAGTGGCAGTTTCGTCATTGGGCGCTCTCCCGAGGCGGATCTCAGAATGCCGGATCCCTCCATCTCCGATCACCATGCGGAGATCCGTTTCAGCGATGAGGGAGATGTGTTCATCCGTGACTTGGGCTCCACCAACGGCACCCGCCTTAATGACACGGCGCTGAGTAAGACCGATCAGCCGCTCAATGAGGGGGATGAGATCCGGTTCGGTCGCTTTCAGTTTACGTTTCTCTATCCCAGCTCTCTCTTTGCTCGACTTGCGCAGCGTGTGTGAGAGAATACGAAGAGTATAGCCATGATGAATTTTTCATTGAAGACGTGGATTTCAGGGATTGTGCTCCTGCTTCTTGTCGTGGGAAGTTATCTCTATTAGGGCGTGTCGGGTAGAGCGTTTAGAGTTCGATGCTCAGGCTCTCTTCTTTAAGCAGGCCATGGACGTCATTCGATACAACGGGCGGTACAGAGTAGGTGCCCCTCCTGTTGTTACACGCTGTTCTACGTTTTTCACTCCTGTCACACTCCCGGGTTTCGACCCGTGCCGCCGTCACTGCTGAGGCCGATGTCGTGGAAAAAACCAGCCATGCCTCTCACACGCAGCATCTGAAGGGCCGCGTGATCGTCACTGTTGCCGGGTTCGTGGCCGCGGTTCTGGTGGTTATGACCATTGTTGCCGGTGCACTGCTGAGCCATGTCCTGACGGAAGAGCTGCAGCACGCCCTTGCCGAGCAGGCGCGGAGTGAGTTGCAGTTGCTGAATCAACGGTTGGAATATCTGGCGGAAAGCAGTGAGAGACTGGCGGGCAACCCGTTGGTGCGAGCACATATGATTGCCGGTGATGAGCAGACCCGGTCTCTTCCGGAACTGATGACCGATTTTGCCCATGCCAAGGATCTTCAGAACATCGCACTTGTTGCAGAAAACGGCAGAGCGCTCTACGGTCAGTTGCCCGAACTTGGCCGGGAGAGGGTGAACCGCTCCATTACCCACGCTCTCAAGACCGGTCTCTCCGAAACCTATCTGGACGGCGACAGTCGCCAACTGCGTGTTGTGGCACCGATCAGCCAGGAGACGGTGATCCAGGGGGCGGTAATCACCACGTTTGATCTGGAGGCGGTGGCGAGCAGAATTCTCACCGGGAGCGAGCGCAAGGGGTTCCGGCTCCTGGCCCAGGGCAAAGAGATCGTGAGCCGCTCCCTGGAGTCCGGGCGTGACTACGTCATGGTGAAGGTGGGTCACTCCCATGTGACCGGCAGTAATTTCCAGGATCTCTTGGATTTGGGGCTTGAGGTGGGCGTGCCCCGTGATCGCCATCTGGCACCGATTCGGCAGGCAATTCTTGAGTTCGTTGCGGTGGGCGTCGTGCTGGCACTGATCGCGCTCTATTTGGCGACCCGTTTGAGTCGCAGCATTACCGATCCGATTCTTACCCTCTGCCGACGGGTGGAGCGCAGTCGAGAGGATGCGTCGGTGCGTTGTGCGCCGGTGGGTTCCGGTGATGAACTGGAGGATCTGGCCGATCTGTTCGATGTCCGTACAGCGGAGTTGCAGCGTATTCAGAACGATCTGGAACAGCGGGTTGTCACCCGTACTGCCGATCTGGAGCAGGCCAACAGCCGACTTCAGAGTGCCAACCAGGAGGCGGGAGAGGCCAACGCGGAGAAGAGTCGGTTGCTTGAACAGTTGGCGGAGCAGACCGACAGCCTGATTCGCTCGCAACGGCTGTTGCAGCAGGTGTTGGATGCCATTCCGGTGCGGGTGTTCTGGAAGAATCGGGAGAGCGTCTATCTGGGGTGTAACCGGCTTTTCGCCGAGGATCTCGGGCTCGATTCCCAACAAGCCATCATCGGTAAAACCGATCATGAACTGCCGTGGCGCGAGGTGGCTGAGCACTATCAGCAGACCGATAAGCGGGTGATGATCAGCCGTCTTGCCAAGCTGGGGATCGAAGAGGCGCAGACGCTGGCCGATGGTCGAACCATCTGGCTGCGCACCAACAAGATTCCCCTGACCGATACCAAGAATCGAGTGACCGGTGTTCTCGGAACCTACGAAGAGATCACTGAGCACAAGGCGACGGAAGAGAAGATTCTGCAGGCCAAGGAGGAGGCGGAACAGGCACGTGTCGAGGCGGAACAGGCGCGTGTCGAGGCGGAGGAGGCCAACCGGGCCAAGTCGGAGTTTCTGGCCAATATGAGCCATGAGATCCGAACGCCGCTCAATGCGGTGATCAATCTCAGCCGTCTGGTTCAGCAGACGGAGTTGGACCGTCGTCAAAGCGACTATCTGGCCAAGGTGGAGTCCGCAGGACGGACACTGCTGGGACTGATCAACGATATTCTCGATTTCTCCAAGATCGAAGCCAGCCATATGACGCTGGAACAGGCCGACTTCAACATGGAGGAGGTGCTGGAGAATCTGGCGACGATCATCGGCGTCAAAGCGGAAGGTCGCAAGCTGGAGATTCACTACGACGTGGCAGGGGATGTTCCAAGACGGTTGCACGGCGATGCCCTGCGTCTGGAGCAGGTGTTGATCAATCTCTGCTCCAATGCGGTGAAGTTTACCGAAGAGGGTTCGGTTGTTCTCAAGGTGACGCTGCAGGAGCAGGAGAAGCGTGCCGTCACACTCGCGTTCTCAGTCACTGATACCGGGATCGGCATGAGCGAGGAGCAGATGAAGCATCTGTTCCAATCCTTCCATCAGGGGGATGGCTCCATCTCACGCAAATACGGCGGGACCGGCCTGGGGCTGGCCATCAGTCGTAAACTGGTACAGCTCATGGGCGGAGATATCGGTGTCGAGAGTCGTTTGGGCCAGGGGTCTACGTTCCATTTCCGCGCCCGTTTTTTCTACGATCCCGATGAGAAACGGCAGTCGGTCCGTGTCCCCGGTGGCATGGATCTCAACGTTCTGGTTGTTGATGACAGCGAGCAGACACGGCGGTTGATGACGGTGACGCTGAGTTCCATGCAGATCCCCAATGCTGCGGTTGCCAGTGGTGAAGAGGCGGTGGAGGAGCTGAAGCGGTGTGCGCTCAGTCAGGGGAAGCCCTATGATGTGGTACTCATGGACTGGCACATGGAGGGTGATGACGGGATAAGCAGTATCAAGAAGATCCGCGCCCTGTCCGGACTGCCGAAAATGCCACGTTCCATCATGCTGACGGCGTATGATGTCGAACGGGTTCGCACCTTGGCGGAGAAGATGCAGTTGGATGGTTTTCTCATCAAACCGGTGGGGCCCGGTGTACTGTTGCAGAGTCTGATGCAGGCGTTGCCCTTTCCCGATCGTCGCAAGCAGGTGAGAAAAGCGGGTCCCATGGCACCGTTGAGCAGGCGGTCACTGCGTCTTGAAGGGATGCACGTGCTGCTGGTTGAAGACAATGAGGTGAACCGGGAGATCGTCGTCGCGCTACTGGAGCAGGAGGGGGTGGTTGTTTCCGAAGCGGAGAATGGTGTCGAAGCGGTGGAGGCGGTTGAACAGGGGGGGCGGTTCGACGCAGTTCTGATGGATATCATGATGCCGCTGATGGATGGCTACGAAGCGACGGAAAGAGTACGGCAACTGCCCGAGGGGGAGGGGTTGCCGATCATCGCCATGACCGCCCATGCGCTGGCCGATGAGCGGGAGAAGTGCCTGGCAGTGGGCATGAACGATCACGTGGCCAAGCCCATAGAACCGGAACTGCTCTTCCGGGCTCTGCTGGATGTGCTGCCTCCGGATCGACGCGTTGCCATCGCCCGGGAGGCGGAGTCGCAAGAGAGAGAGGAGAGCGAAGCGTTGCCCGACCTGGAGGGGTGGCAGGGTGAGGCGGCCATCGCCCGTGTCGGTGGTCAAGTGGCTGTCTGGCACAACTTGTTGAGACGGTTCAAGAGAGGGCACGGCGACGATATACAGCGACTTACGGCGGCCCTGAGTGCTGGCGATCTGGAAAAAGCGGCGGGTCTTGCGCACGGTCTCAAGGGTGTTGCCGGTAATCTGGGTGCGATGGCACTCTCCCGTGTTGCCGCCCGTGTCGAGTCGACCCTCAGAGAGGAGGAGGTGCCGGATCCGACGCTGCTGCATGACCTGAAGGCGTCGTTGAGTACGACGTTACAGGATGTGGAGCAGCTTGTTGCCGGTTCCGATGATTCCGATTCCGGGGAAGAGGAGAAGAGGGCTCTGCACGAGATGACGGATGTGGATCTCAACACCATTGCAAACCAGTTGCAGCGGATTCACACGCTGTTGGAGAGTGATATCGTCGAGGCGAATGCGGAGATCTCCCGTCTGCGTGGGGTGCTGTGTGATACCGCCTACCTGCCTTTGGTGACGCAGGTGGAAGAGCAGGTCGAGAATTTCGATATTGATCAAGCCGGCGTTGGATTGGCAGAGTTGGCAAAAGCGCTGGGGGTGGCTTGGGAGGTGAAGGCATGAGCAGTGAAGAAGGGGATAGCAGTCTCGATCCGGGTGCGGAAACACGGGGTCGAGTGCTGATCGTTGATGATGTGCCGGAGAATATTCGGATTCTGGTGGAGGTGCTGCGTGATGAGTGCCTGATCACTGCTGCAACCTCCGGTGCACGCGCACTCGCTCTGGCGGGTAAGGCGCCCCATCCCGATCTGATTCTGCTGGACATCATGATGCCTGAGATGGACGGGTTCGAAGTGTGTCGAAGATTGAAGGAGAACCCTGAGACTCGGGAGATTCCGGTTCTCTTCGTCACGGCACTGAGCGATGAGAAGGATGAGCGCAAGGGGTTGGACCTGGGCGCCATCGACTACATCCGAAAACCGATCAGTCCGCCGGTGGTGCAGGCCCGGGTGCGCAATCAGTTGACTCTGGTGCAGGCGCAGCGGCGTCTCAACCAACAGAATGAGGAGCTCAAGGAGGCGGCCCGTCTGCGGGAGCAGGTGGAGCATATGACTCGGCATGACCTGAAAGGACCGCTCAGTGCCGTGATCGGTTTCTCCCAGGCACTGCGTGATGACGACGCACTTGATGGCGAGCAGGTGGAGTTTCTGGAGCAGATCACATCGGCAGGTTATCTGATGCTGGATATGATCAATCGCTCGTTGGATCTCTACAAAATGGAGATGGGAACCTATCTCTATCAACCCTACAGCGTCGATCTGGTGCCGGTGATCCACAGGGTGTTCAAGGACTCGAATGCTACCATTCGAGACAAGCAGTTACAGACTGTGGTCACCCTGCCTGATGGGGAAACCGTTTTCCAACTGCCGACGGAGGAGCTGCTCAGCCATGCGTTGATGTCGAATCTGATCAAAAATGCTGTGGAGGCTTCTCATACGGGGAAGAAACTCTCCGTCGTTTTGAACAGAGATGAGGATAGTGTCATCATCCGGGTGGTCAACAGTGGCGTGGTTCCCGTTGAAATACGTGATCGATTCTTCGACAAGCTGGTTACGGCCGGCAAGCCGGGAGGAACCGGGCTCGGCACCTACTCGGCTGCGCTGATCGTGAAGACTCAAGGTGGAACCATCACCGTCGAGACCAGTGATGCGGAACAGAGAACCGAAGTGGTGGTGACGTTGCCGGCCAATATGGAGGGGATCGAACAGAGCCTCGACCCCATGATACTGAGTATGAGTGGAGCACGCTATTAAATGTCGCAACGCCATAAAATTTTGATTGTTGATGATATTCCTGAAAATATTCAGGTACTCCTTGAGACGTTGAGAGGGGAGTATACGATCATTGCCGCCCGTGACGGCAAGACCGCTCTGCGGCTGGCCGAGTCCAAACATCCGGATCTGATTCTCTTGGATGTGATGATGCCGGGTATGGATGGTTATGAAGTGTGTCTGCGACTGAAATCCAGTCCGGAGACGTGGGATATTCCCGTTATTTTCGTCACCGCACTGGGCGATGATCAGGACGAAGCCCGAGGGTTGACCGTGGGTGGTGTCGACTACATTACCAAGCCGTTCACACCGGAGCTGGTGCAGGGAAGGGTGCGCAGTCAGTTGGAGCTGAAGCTGCATAAGGATCGCTTGGAAGAGCTGGTGGAGGAGCGGACCAAGGCGCTTCATCTGACTCAGGATGTGACGATCCTCACCCTGGCCTCTCTGGCGGAAAGCCGTGATCCGGAGACCGGTGGTCACATTATTCGCACCCAGAGCTATGTCCGGTATCTGGCGGAAAAGGCGGCGGCCCTTCCCCGTTTCCAAGGGCAGCTCACACCGGAAATAATCGAACTCCTCTATAAATCTGCCCCCCTGCACGATGTGGGAAAAGTGGGCATCAGCGATGATATTCTTCTGAAGCCGGGCAAGCTGACGAAGGAGGAGTTTGATACCATGAAGCAGCACGCCATCATCGGGTGGGAGGCGTTGCACACCGGGGAGAAGCGGCTCGGTTCCACCTCGTTTCTCAAGTATGCTGCCGAAATCGCTCTGACCCATCACGAGAAGTGGGACGGTAGCGGTTATCCCAACGGTGTTGCCGGAGATGAGATTCCTCTCTCAGGGCGTCTCATGGCCATTGCCGATGTCTACGACGCCTTGATCAGCCACAGGGTGTACAAAAAGCCGTTCTCCCACGCAAAAGCGGTCTCCATCATCGCGGAGGGACGGGAGCGACACTTTGACCCGGATCTCACCGACCTCTTCATCGAGCACGCCGATGCCTTCCGGCAGATCGCCCTTGAACAGGCGGAGTACGATGATGAACGGGAGGCGCTGCAACCGGTGGCCTAACCTGGAGTATGCATAGCATAAAGCGGAGAGATCATGACTCAGGAGCTGCAATCGGAGATCCAGCGGGCAGCAGAGGCAGTGAATCGGGCCGATGCCCTGTTGATCACAGCCGGAGCTGGTATGGGGATCGATTCCGGGCTGCCCGATTTCCGTGGCAATGAAGGGTTCTGGAACGCCTATCCGCCGATCAGAAAACTGGGCCTCTCCTTTGCCGAGATGGCCAATCCCCACTGGTTCTCCCGCGATCCTGCTCTGGCCTGGGCCTTCTACGGCCACCGCCTCGCGCTCTACCGTTCCACCACGCCCCACGAGGGTTTTAAGACACTTGGAGAGTGGTGCTTGAAGAAGCGGGGAGGGGGGTTCGTCTTCACCTCCAATGTGGATGGTCAGTTCCAACAGGCGGGATTTCCCGACACCCATATCGAAGAGTGTCACGGTTCGCTCAACCACCTACAGTGTACCAAGCCATGCAGTGACGCAATCTGGAGCGCCCGGGGTGTCGAGGTTGTCGTAGACGAGGCGCGTTTCAAAGCCCGAGAACCTCTGCCCAGATGCCCATCATGCGGTGCGCTTGCTCGGCCCAATGTGTTGATGTTCGGTGACTGGTCGTGGAATGGCGAGCGCACCTCCGCACAAGGACGGCGCATGCACGCCTTTCTGGAGGGGGTGCGTCACAACGGTTGGCGGTTGGTGATTCTGGAGTTCGGGGCCGGTAAGGCGGTGCCCACCGTTCGACAGCAGTCGGAAGCGGTGGCCGAAAGCCTGGAGTGTACCCTGATTCGGATCAACCCGCGTGATCCGGAGGTGCCGGGACCGGAACAGATCTCTCTGCCTATGGGAGCACTGGCTGGGTTGGAAGCGATCCGGGCATGTCTGTGAGTCGATTATCATCGCCCCGTCAAACAGACCCGGATAGCTCTTTCCGATCCCCAGTCAACCCGACAGGCGAGTCAGAATTGGTCCCACTCCTGTCTATTTCACCGACCCGGTTACCTGAAACGCCGCCCAGAAGAAGGGGTGACGCAATCGACTCTTGGATTTGACCTTCCGTTGTGCGGTGCGCAGGGCTGAGCGTGGATTCTCCGTAGCGAGCGCAGCGTAGAAGGCGAGCATCATCTCCTTGGTGGCCAGATCATCCACCTCCCAGAGGCTGGAGACGACGGTGCTGGCCCCGGCATAGAGAAATCCCCGATTCAGTCCGACCACATCATCACCACTGGCGATCTTTCCAAGACCGGTTTCGCAGGCGGAGAGCGTCACCAGATCCGCATTCAGGTCGAGACCGTAGAGCTCCCGCACCGTCAGTCGTCCGTCGTGACCGTCGCCCTCGGAGAGATAGAGTCCCGAACCCATGGGATCGGCTGCATCGAACTTGCCATGAGAAGCGACATGCAGATGGTTGTAGTGAGAACCAAGCGTGCGGAAGGCGCTCTCACTGGCGGCACTACGCACCAGAAGCTTGCTGTCGCGGTGGGTCGAGGCCAGGGCTCGGGCCTCCTTCTCGGCAAAGGGCAGATCCAGATCGGGGTTGCCCAGATCGGGATTGCCGAGAATCAGCATGGTTCGCCTGCCGTCTGAGCCGGAGGGTTTGAGAAAGGCCAGGACGCCGGCACTGGGCAGAACGCGGATAGCGTAGCGGTCAACCAGAAACCGCCCCGTGCCATCCAGCAGACCGGCAAACGGCAGGTAGTGCAGCGGGCCATGGGGCACCACGGTCAGACTGCCACCGGCGGGTATCTGAGAAGCAAGTGGGGCGATGAGCCGGGCATGGAGGCGGGAGGCGTGACGACGATAGCTGCTGTCAGGGCGTTGGATGGCAGCGCGATAATCGGAGATGGCACCGGTGAGTCCACGACCGTCGATGGGGACACCGGTGATCGACGTGCGCGTAACCACGAAGGCGTACCAGCGGTCGCCATCACCGTAGTACTCGATCAGCGTCTCATCGGCAGGCAGTTGCCGTTGCAACTCCTGGATATCCGGCGGTGTCACCGAGATCAACGAGGCGGTTTCGGGGTCGATGCGAGCGATCTCTTTTTGTACGGAGAGTACGGCACTTCGCTTTCTTGACACAGCAGAGGCGTCGTCGGCATCGGTCTGTTCCTCAAGTGCCGCTTCCGCCCGGTCCAGTTTCTCCAGCAGTGAGGACAGTTCAGGGGAAGCTGCCTGACGCCCTTTTCGGTCGGCACGGGAGCTCAACATGTCCACCAGAGCGCGCGCCTTGCTCCGCTCCACCACATTAAGCGCGCTGTCCAGATCTCTCCGTTTGAAGTGGAGTGCGATCAGATCGCGGTAGACGTTCTGCTTATCGCCGGCGAAGCCGATTTTGTCCGCCTCGGTCTTGAGAGTGGCTCGCTGGGTCTCGATCGCCGTCATCGCCTGGGAATACCCGCTGATCGCTTCCTTTTCATTGCCATTTTTCAAGGCGATACGACCCCGATCATAGAGCGTCATCCAGTGGATGGAACCGAAATCGGCGAGGTTGTCCACATCCATCAGCTCATCGTAGCTCTTTTCAGCCTCCTCCAGATTACCGGTTTCCAGAGCGCTGCGGGCCATCATGTAGAGCCGAGGCACTTTCTGCCACGCCTCCTCCTCTCCCTGTTGGAGGAACTTCTTTTTGGTGCTGGCAAAACCGCCACCACCACCCATGCCACCACCCATACCACCGAGTCCAACAGCGGGAGAAGTGCCTAAATCATCATTGGAGATGGTGAAGTCGGTACTGAATGCTTTTTCGTAGGTGGGATCGGTGATGATGCGGTGAGCAGAGGCGAAATCCTTGCGTGCCATGTGTATTCGGGTCAGAGCGATCCCTTTGGCGCGGATCACCGAATCGTTGACGAGCGTGAAGCGTTCCAGACGTGCCGCCATGGTGGCCGCATCCCGGTCCCGTCCCTGGTTGGCCAGAGCGACGCCGGCGGTTTCGAACGCCATGAACAGATACTTGTTGTGGTCGGTATTGCGGGCGTTGGCACCGACATTTTCAAGGTCAGTGACCGCAGGAACGGCAAGTCGTGCTGCCTCGTCAAAGCGTCCCAGTCCCAAATGGAGTGTGCTCTGCCAGGTATCCACCACCGCCTGAACCTGTGCGTCACTGGGTTTCCAGGCACCAAGAGGTTTGAAGCCGGGAGGTAACTCCGCTTTCAGCCGTTTGATGCAGGCTTGAGCATTACTGAAGTGGCGAACCCGGACGTAGGCTTCACAGCCGTAGAAGAGTCGTTGCATGTCCGCAGTGGCCAGACCCCCCTTTTTTTCAAAGGCGGAGACGGCATTGGCGTAGTTTCCCTCCTGCAGGTGCCGCTGAACCGACCAGTTGTCGGCCCCGCATCCCGACAGAAACATGCCCCCGGTCATGACGGCGCACAGCACCATGCCGATACCGTGATGCTTCGATATCTTTTTACGATTATTCTGTTCAGACACCATCGATCATCCCCCAACGTGTGTAATGTAAACCGTCGTCAACCGAGCTGAGCGCTCTCTTTGCTCGGCAGGTATAGAGTATTGGTGTGTGCTCCGTTCTCGGAGTATGATAACCGGAACTTGTTGAAGTGTCAGTATATTTTTTGAGTCATGAACAGGTTGTGGAAAAGGCTTGATAAAAAGATTCTTGGAGGTATAAACTCTCCTGTGTTCATTGATACCATTCACATAACAGATACGTCGGAATCGGTCCATCATTGGTTGACCGGTTCGGTAGCATGACGTGCAGGAGATCTTCTCATGAATTTGCGTTATCTGGCAGCGGCTGCTCTGGTTGTCCTTCCTCTCTCTCTGGCACAGGCTGCTGGTGGAAAAGCGCCTTGGACGCATGAAGGTGCTCGTGGGCCCTCCTTCTGGGGTGGGCTCGGTTACGAGACCTGTGATACCGGACGTATGCAGTCTCCCGTGGATCTTAACCCCATGACGCCCCACGCTTCCGGCGGCATCACCTTCAACTACAAGAACAGCAACGTCAATGTGATCAACAACGGTCACACCGTGCAGTTCGACTACGATGCCGGCAGCAGCATCACCGTCAACGGTAAGACCTTCGATCTGCTCCAGTTCCACTTCCACAGCCACAGTGAGCACACGGTGAAGGGCCAGGCCTACCCCGTGGAGCTCCACCTCGTGCACAAGAGCAAAGATGGTGAGCTGGCCGTGGTGGGTGTCTTCATCGAAGCCAACAGCGGCACCAAGAGTGACGCCAACTACACCACCGACGTCGTATTCTCCGCCATGCCCTCCATGACCGGAGTGCGCCTGACCGGTAAGATGCAGATCAACGCTGCCGACCTTCTGCCCCATGACAAAGCGTATTTCACCTATAAAGGATCGCTGACCACCCCTCCCTGTTCCGAGGGTGTCAACTGGTTCGTGATGCGAGCCCCCGTCACCGCCAATAAACGGCAGATGGCTCGTTACATGAGCATCTATCCCAGCAATGCCCGCCCGGTGCAGCCCTGGAACAACCGTGCCGCTGCGGCCGCTGCCTCCGGACATGCCGGACACTAAGAGCTGCTGAGAGAGAACGACATCTCCGGTCTTAGGGCGTGTCCTCAATGAGCCCTAGCCGGATGTGTGAGACAAGCGCCCTCCTGAGTAAATCAGGGGGGCGTTCCGTATTTTGGGATGAGGCATGTGTGAGCGGAAGATCAGGATGTAGATGTGGTATAATTGAGCGATACATCCTCTCTTTCATATATAGAACAGCGCCACTATCGCCATGTTGCCCTATCGTTTTATTCCGAGTGTGATCGTCTGTGTGTGTGTGGTTTTGACTGCCATGCCCCACGGCAGTGCCCATGCGGCTGGTTTCGGCGGGTCGGTCTCGCCAGTGGCGCCGAGTATCCGCATCTCGCCGCCACGGGAGAAGATGCCACCGGTGATTCCGGTTCCTGCCGTGCGTGATACCGATCAGGGGGTGGCGTTTCAGACCCAAGCTCTGCTGGAACCGGCCAATCAGGCGACACTGTCGGCGAGAATGGCGTCCCAGATCTTGTCGGTGACGGTGGACGAGGGGGATGTGTTCAAGAAGGGGCAGACGCTGGTGGCTTTTGACTGCGATCTACCGAAAGCGCGGTTGCGAAAAGCGCAGGCGGATCGACAGGCGGCACGGAAACGGCTGGCGGTGATCAAACGCATGGAAGCGCTGGATGGCGTGAGTGAATTGGAGATGGCCACTGCTCGAACCACTCTGGCCAGAGAGAATGCCGAAGTGGATCTGATCCAGGCCCAGGTCCGTTTTTGCGCAGTCAAGGCGCCGTTTGCCGGGCGGGTGGTGAAGCGGTTGGTGCATCCACACGATAGTGTTTCCAAGGAGGAGGATCTGCTGAAGATCGTTGATCATAAACAGTTGAATGTGCGGCTCTACATCCCGGCTGCCTGGCTGCGCTGGGTCAAGACCGGACACCGGTTTGCGGTGGAGATCCCCTCTCTGGAGCGGGTGGTCTCGGCGCAGGTGACCTCTCTGGGCGCGCGGGTGGATGCCGGCAGTCAGACGTTGACGATTCGGGGGGCCATCACCGAGACGCAGCCGGATCTGCTGCCCGGTTTGGATGGAGTCGCACGCTTTGAGCCGCCGGATGCCGGCAGTGGATCGACGCCATGACCACGCCGTCTCAGGGAGCCGCATCCAGAGAGACCACGCCACCAGTACAGACCGCTCCTGTCACCGATCGTGCCAAGGCTCTGTCGCTGGTTCTGGAGTTGGAGCGGTTGATCCGGGATGCCGGAGATCTCGACGCACTGGGCGAGCTGATCGTTCAGAAGAGCAGTACTCTTCTCACCTATCGTCAAGCGGTGCTCTGTGTTCGCAACCGCTCCGGCCGACTGGAGCCGAAACGCTACTCCCACGTCACCACGCCGGATCCGCATGCGCCGTTTGTGCGCTGGTTGCAGCGCGTGGTGCGCCATCTGGATGAAACCGGCCAGATCGATCACATCACAACGCTCACCGCCACCTCGCTGCCCGATGGCCTGGCCGCCGATTGGGAGACCTGGTTGCCGTCCCATATGGCAGTGACACCACTGCCACCGCCAACAGCGCCGCCCGTCGATGAACCGGTCTCCTCCCATCGCGCCGCCACACCGTCTCCGGCGGTTCTGCTGCTCTTTCGTGCCACTCCCTGGAATGAGGATGAGCGTCCTATTCGCCACCATCTGGGCGAGGCGTTCGGCCACGCCTGGCAGCGTCTGCTCTGGCAACCGAAACCCTCTGCCCACACTCGCTGGAGTGCGCCCCTGATTCGCATGGGACGGTGGCGTTGGTTGCTGGTTTTTCTTCTTGTCGGCGTATTGGTGGGTGTGCGGATTCCTCTGTCGGTGATGGCCAATGCGTCGGTTTGCGCGC
>JADGBX010000067.1 GCA_015231265.1 Magnetococcales bacterium
AGCGGCGTCATCTCGTCCGGAGACAAGATGACGCAGGGACGGGCCTTCTGCATCTCACTACCGACTGTTGGGTCGAGGACTATCCAGTAAACGTCGAATCTCTTCACCAGGTCCACTCTTCGTTGTCGAACTCATTCGATCCTTCGATAGTGGTGGCGTCATCATCCTTGGCAGCCGTCAACGCCACCTCATGCCAACCCTCACGTGCCGACTTTACGGGGACCAGAAGGAGTCCGTCATCGACCACACGCATTTCGAGTTCGCAGTCCTCCAGTCCTGCTTGATTGATGATCGCCTTGGGGATTCGTACACCCATTGAATTGCCGACCTGCACCAACCTCATGACATCCTCCAGTAATTACGTTGTAGGTACAGTGTGCCGGAGTATAGTATCCGTATCCAGCACCAAGTAATGAGGACGGGGTCTCATCAAAATACATCTTGGTCGTGGTCACTCCGTCCTCGCTTTCGGGATCATCCTCCACCACACTGTAAGCCACACAGCGATCCCGAAGATCGCCCCCGTCTGGATCCAGTACGGAGTCGTCGTCGCTCCCTCCATCGCCGTCATCGCCTCGTCTAAGGCGTCGGAGACGTTGACCAATGTCAGACCGCAGGAGGTGACATACATCGCCGTGATCGCATAGGGAACGACTTGCTGATGCCGGGATGCTGCGAGAAAGAAGAGAGCGTACACGACTACGCAGAAGGCGATTATCTTGTCCTGGTAGGCAAAGAATGGCGTGTCGTAGTAGACGAAGAGAACCGGGATTTTGATGCCGAAGAAGTGTGCCGTCGCCATGGCGAGGAAGAGGACTACGCAAGCGAGCAAAGAGTAACGGAGGATAGTTTCAGGCTGCGTCATGGCAATACTCGTACTGTGTCTGCTGTCGTTACCCGTGACTTGGAACCGCGTCCAATGCCGCCTGGGTCACGAACGCGGACCGAGACTTCCCTTGTGCCCGAGCGGCTTCGTCGATACGACGTAACGCGAACTCTGGTACCGTCAGGTTGATGCGCTTGGCCTTCCCTGACAGTCGGGACATATCCACCTCCACCATCATCCACACGGTAGCGTCGGATACCGTCGCCATAGCTTCCTCTGCTGGGCTCGGAGTGGGGATGTCCTCCCCGTCCATGATCATCCCTTCAAGGTGGATCTCAATGGCTTCTCTGGCCATGGCAGCGGCCTCTTCGAGGGTAGACCCAGCGGAGAAGCAACCGGGAATGTCGGGGACGATGACGCCGTAGTCGGAGTTTTCGTCTTTGTGTATGGCTACTGGGTACGTCGTCATGGTGGCCACTCCATTCCTGCTTGCTTGAAGATAGACCTCGTGGTTCCAACAGGGAGATCCTTTTTCGGGTGCGGGACCGTAACTTTCCCGGGCTTATGGGGATGCTTGTACTGCCGATGACTTCCACGTTGGTGGTGGAGCACCCAACCTTCCCGCTTCAACGGCTTGATGATCTCCTTGCTATTTATCATGTGTATTATACACACTATGTGTCGGAAGTTAAACCAATACCCGTTTTTGAGAACATCCGAGCTTAACCCGGTGTTCAGAGCAAGCAGAACAAAGGCGTTAAGGGGAGGCACCTCTATTGCCTGCTGGAGCAAAGCCTCGATCTCCTCACTACTCAACCAACGCAGACGCCCTTCCGGCTCTTTGAGAAACCGACCGCGACCATACAATTCTCACTGATAACGGTATCCAGTTTGCCGAACTGCCAAAAAATCGTACGGGACCAACCGCTCGACTCCGGGGCCATCCCTTTGATCGGCTTTGCCTATCGAATGGCATCGAACATCGTCTTACCAAGCCCAACCATCCTTGGACCAATGGGCAAGTCGAACGAATAAACAGAACCCTCAAAGAGGCTACTGTACGAAGATATCATTACAGTTCACATGCCCAACTGAAGGAACATCTGAATGCCTTTCTGATGGCCTATAATCACGCCAGGAGGTTGAAAACACTCAAGGGGCTTACACCCTATCAATTCATTTGCAAGGAGTGGACAGCAAACCCTAAACTATTCAGACTTGATCCAATCCACCACACTCCGGGACTAAACGCCTAGTCACGGCGATTACACTCTACCCCGGAACACCAGAGCGATCGTCTATTATCCTGATCATTGTCTGGTGCTGAGGGTTGGGATGACGAAGCAAATGGTTTGAACAGATCACTCCAGCTCCAGCCCCCTGTGCGCTTTGGTTCTTCGGGCTGTCCCGAGGGTGGAGAAGAGGGCGCATCTACCTGTTCATCACGCCCATCACGAGACCGACTCTCCGGACTGGGTGTCCGTGGAAATGCCGGTTCCAGATACTCTTTGGGTTCCGTCACGGTTGGCGGTGTGCGTGCAGGGGTGTCGGAAACCGGTGGATCCGGCGGTGACTGCGGTTCCCAGTAATCCCGCCGTTCGTAGCGGAGTCGATCACTGATGGTCAGCGGCTCGAATCCGTAGTTCGGATCCACGTCAAGAGTGTCACTCCCCCACTGCTGCTCCAGGTCGTAGTCTTCATCTTCTTCGTGGTAGTAGTCACCGATACTGCGGGTCATCTTGAGGCGAAGCAGGCTGTCGTGCCGGTCAACATGCTCAACGCTGCGTTCCGGGTCGGTGGTGGTTTCCGCTTCGACCAGGTGGGGCGTGATGATGACAACGGTCTCGGTGTTGGTCTGAATGTCGCTGTTCTGAGAGAAGAGGCCACCCACCAAGGGCAGATCACCGAGGATGGGAATACCGGTTTTCGTATTGGTATCCGATTTCTTGATCAATCCGCCGATAAACACTTTCTGGCCGCTATCGGCAAGGATCTGGGTAGTGACTTCGGTAGTCGCTTCCGAGGGAATGTTATTGGCGATGGAGCCGGTGCTCACCTCGGGATGCAGCTCCAACAGGATACGGTCCTGATTATCGACGACAGCCTTCACCTTGAGAATGATCCCGGTCTCCAAAAACTCAACGCTCTCGGTGGTCACCTGATTGGTGGTGGTGGTCACCTTGAAACCGAGGCGATTACCCACCAGAACTTCCGCCTCCTGGTTCTCGGTCATGATCAGTTTTGGTGTGGAGAGCGTTCGGACACGGCCCTTCTTATCCAAGGCGGTCAATACGGTCGCGATGGCCCCGGTGTAGTGGTTGAAGGTGAGGCCGGTGGAGGCCAGGACTGCATTTCCGTAGAGGTTGAGATCCTTGCCGATCAGTGACTCACCGAACGGCGCATCCCAGGTAATTCCAAATTGATCTTCGTCGGTGAGGGTGATCTCCAGAATCTTGGCTTCAACCAGAATCTGTCTCGGTTGCACATCCACCGATGCCATCAAGGTCTCGATCTCTCGGACCTTTTCGGGCGTATCCTCGACCACCACCAGATTGCGGTTCTCGAGTATATTGACTTTCCCCTTCTCGGTCAGATGCTTGGAGAGAAGCTCGGAGAGTTGGGAGGGTTCGCTGTATTGTGCTTTGAAGATCTTGATCTCCGTCTTCTGCTTGGAACGCCCGGCGCCCTCCGTTCCCGGAGAGTCGATCAGAAAGGAGTTGCCGTAGGGGATCACCGTATAACCGCCCGCTTCTGCGACGATGTTGATGGCATCCATGATGTCGGAGTCGAAGATATTGGCCGATACGGTGCCGGAGACGTTCTTGCTCAGGACGATGTTGATCCGACCGATGCGCGACAGCATGGCGAACACTTCACCGATGGGGGCTTGCAGAAAGGAGAGCGTGACCGTGTCAGCGGAACTCTTACCCTGAAGAATAGACGGTGCGTCGGGCGCGGACGGGTGTGCCGCCGAGGGTTCGGCGTCAATATCGCTGGCACTCACCCCTACGGAGAGCGCCAATGTTGCTGTCATCAACCAGTGTCGAACCATGACCGTCCAGATCTGTAAGCAAGAGCCGAAACAGAGGCCGGGGTTGCCGTTGTACTCTGTTGAAATGCTGCATCAATACACATGACGCTGCACCACTGTATTCCGTCACGAAACAGCGTCGAAACAGAGCATCTCCTCAAGAGTGCTTTCTGAGTGGGCATGGAAAGAAAATGCAATTTCCATGCCTCTCATCTATCAACGCGGTGTCGGCGGTGCCGGTGTCGTGGCGGGAAGCAGGGCTTTCAGTGCCGAGTCCAGCGGTGTGTGTTCTGGTGTGGTGGTGCGGGACTGTTTCTCCGATTCCGGTTCCGTTGCCGCAGGATAGGAGGCGTAGGGGTCGATCTGCACCTGGACGCCGCCCTTCTCGAACACCACCTGCTGCTCGGTGGCCCGAATCAGCGTATACCCCTCGATGCTCTCCCCGATCCGAATCAACGTGCCGTTGACATTGACCATCGCCTGGTTGCCGAAGGTGGCAACGGCCCGGATCTGCGGTTGCCACACCTCGGGGTCTTCCGCCAGAGCGAGCTGCTCCAACGTCTCGGGATCGACAACCGACTCCGGCTCCGGTGGGGGGGATGGCCGTTTGAAGGGGTTGTGCTGCAACTGGGGAAGGCGCTCTTCGGCATGAACTGGAGGTGTGCCGACCAGTTGTAAGAGCAGCAGTCCCAGAATAAGAGCCCTTGAGAAGCGCATGGCTATTGGACCTTGTAGGAGACGATACGGAGCTTCAGGGAGAGCAGGTCGTCGGAAGGGGGCGTGCGTTCCGGGGACGGTTTTGACCGGTCGGGAACCAAGGGTGCGGCTGCCAGACGGCGCACCTCCTGAATCTGTTGGATCGTACCGGTGATATCGTCGATGAGGCCGGCCGCCGGGTTCCATCCGCCCGACTCCTCGCGCGCCGTATTGCGGGTCACGGCCTGTTGTCCGGCAGGCAGCAGACTGAACTGCTTGACGATCATCGGATTCAGCGTCCGTTCCACATCGGCCACCCAGGCAAAGAGGGCGAAGAAATCCCCGGTTACCTCAATCTCGAACGGCACCTCCAGAAACTCCTGTACCGGTGTCACACCGATGGGATTGACGCTCTCCAGATGGACGCCGTGTTTCTTGGAGAGCATGTCCAACCTGCCGATGATGAACGATTCCAGTTGATTGGAGGGAAGACGTTCGTCGTTACCATGCAGTCTCTTCTCCAGAGCGGCGATGCGGTTTCTGCCGGCGGTGAACGCCGTCTCCAGAGACGTGGCACCCATGGACCCCATGTCCGTCACGTATTGATGG
The DNA here is from genome assembly GCA_015231265.1 of Magnetococcales bacterium. Lineage (GTDB taxonomy): Bacteria > Pseudomonadota > Magnetococcia > Magnetococcales > JADGBX01 > JADGBX01. The sequence goes on from JADGBX010000067.1 coordinate 5,163, forward strand.
TGCAGATCTCTGAGTTTGATAAACTCCTGAATCGGCGCTTTGAAGAGGTGAATATAGGCGGCCAAACCGATCAGAGTCGGCAGTGTGATCAACAACAGAAGCATCATCTGAGGGCGGATGGTGGCGAGCTGGGCAAGCATCAGATATCTCCCCAACTGTCCATCAGGAACAGGGTCAGTTCAAAGCCTACCACCGGTCCCAGATCCTGGTCGTCGGCGTGGTTGGTTTTGACGATGCGGACATGATTGATCAGAGGCTGCATGGTCAAACGACGCACGAAGTCCGACAGTGCCGTATGGTCCAGCGCCTGACCATGAATGGTCATGGTGTTGAAACGAGAGGGATCCATCTTGGCCGGGGGGGCCGTATGCTTGGCGGCATCCAACAGAGTCGAGATCGGGCTCTGCTCTTCGGTCTCCACTTTCTGGAACGACCAATCTAGGAACCACACCCCGCCGTTCAACGACCGGTCGATGGCCAGAAAGAGATAGCGAATCGGCAACCCCTTTCGCAATTGATTGAGCTGTTCGATTCTGTTCTGAATGGCCTGCTCTTCCGATTTCAGGCGTTCCAGATCGGTTTTTCGCCCCATGACGGTACGGATATCGGAACCGAGACGCTCGATCTCCGTAATGAAGTGCTGATTCCGCCGTTTCAACTCACCACTGCCGAAAGCGATTATCACAATCATGATGAGAAACAGGGGCACGAAGATGCTGAACCAGCGCCGGTAAAGCAGCTGACGACGATACTCGTGTGGGATCAGATCGATCTCAGCCATGGGCAGAAAACCCCCGCATGGCACACCCCGCCGAGATGGCCATGTGATAATGGCCGGCGAACGCCTCCTGCTTTTCCGGCTGATCCTGGGCGTAGCGGCCCGGTTCATAGGAGTAGAGTCGCACCGGATCCAGATGCGAAATCGGCATGGCCAGCAGCGAACTCAACAACGGCGACACCTCCTTCCATTGGGTTGCGGTCCCGAGCAGATAGATCTTATTGATGGAAGCGCCCCGCTCCTGGGAGGCAAGATAGATCAACATGCGGCTGATCTCATGGGTCAGAGTCTGGAGTTCGGGGCTGATGATCTCCAGTACCGTACGGCGGATGAGGGCCGGATCGGCCAACACCGCATCCCCCTTCTCCAGTGCGGGTTGACGGTCCCGGGTCAGCAGGGAGAGCGCCACCGACTCCGGAACCGACAGAATCCGGGCCAGACGCTGCACGATCTTTCGCTCACCGAAGTCCACCGTCTTCTCTGTCAGCAGACGGCGTCCCGAGACGATGGTCAGAAAGGTTCGACGAATACCCACATTGATGCAGAGAACGTTTTCGATCTTGTTGGGGTTGGGGGGGTGAACGGTGGAGATCAACCGTCGGATCGATGACGGTCCCACCTCCAGGGCATCCACCTGCAGTCCGGCGCTGTTCAGAAGGTCCAACTGCTGAAAGATCTCTGCTTTGGGAGCAACCACCACCAGCGACGTGGCATCCACCGCCTCTTTGCTCTGGGTATTTGCCGAGCGCACCCGCATATAGTCCACCACCCACTGATCCGGGGAGCCCTCCACTCGATCCATGGCGCTCTGGAGAATGGTTTTGGGTTCGGCATCCTTGGAGGAGAGCTTATAGCTGGTCAGGAACGTACGGACGCCCGCTTGAAACGCACAGGTGACCACTCGGTTACCGATGAACGACCGCCCCTTCAGGGCTTGACGGATGAAGCGCTTGAAGAGAACCGGGGTGTTGAGCAGCTCTTCTCGCTTGATAGGGTACGGAACCGAGGCCGACTCCTGCAGGCGCAATCCCTCGGAGCAGCGGCTGAACTGCGTCATGTTGAATCGTTCCGGGCCGATATCCAGACCGATGGGTCCAACCTGGGAGGCTGCGGGCGAGCGGGGCACCCCCCTACGAAACAGTTGCCCGACTCCATTGAGCTTCTTGAATACCATACGCCGGTGATTACTCCTGTCCGTTCACCACTCCGTTCACGTCACTTTTCATCCGCTTCACCCATATTCCCTTAGCACGCGCCTTGCGATTGTGCAATCATATCGGTTACTGATGCTGCCGTGGTGTTCGAGGGTCGATTTCTCCGCACCATGCGCTTAATGCATGAATTGATTGTGACTAATGACGATTGAACTGTTCGGTTACACCCTGCCGCTCTCTCTGGATGTGATTGGTGTTGCCGCCATCGTGATGGTGGTGCTGCTCTACCTGCTCGTTATCCAACGGGAGTATGGCTACCTCAAACGCATTGAGGAGGCGACCCGTGATCTTCTGGACGGCACGGTCACCGGCCATCTGGATCCCAACGCCCTGCACGGACGCAGCCTGTTCGTCCGGCGACTCAGCACCATCTTTCAGACGATCCAGGAGCGGGTGATCCAACGCGAACGGTTGATGAACGACGCTCTGGCCTCTTCAAAGGTGTTCGCCTATCAGAACCAGAAGATGGAGATCGCTCTGCAGACGTTTCCGGACGCGCTGATCATCGTCGACGAGACCGGCGCCGCTGCCTTTGCCAGCCGGAAGTTGCAGGCGATGGTCGGCATCGACCATGAAGCGCTGATGGGCAAACAGCCCAACGAGTGGACCGACAGTGTGGAGCTGACGGCGGTGCTCTCCAAGATTCCCACTCTCTCTCACGGTCGGTTGGGCAGCATTCTGCACACCTTCACCCCCGAGCACGCCCCGGAGAAGCAGATCTCCATCATCGTCTATCCTCTGCTGGCGGAAGGCAAACGGGGTGATCGGTTGGGTTCCGTCGTTCTGTTCCGGGACATCACCACCGAGTTCACCGCCAAGAAGGCGCGCGGGGACTTCGTGGGCAACCTCTCCCATGAGCTGAAAACCCCGCTCAACGTCATCGGCATGTACGCCGAAACTCTGCTGGATGACGATGTCGATCCGGCCATGGTGATCGACGCCGCCAATGTGATCCGTGATGAGGTGGAGCGCTCCGCCATCATGATCAACAACATGCTGAACATCACCCGCATCGAGATGGGCAACGTCGCCCTGACCCGCATCCGCACCAAGCTGCGCGACCTGCTGGATGATGCCCTGACCTCGGTGTCACGGGCGGGGCAGGCGAAGGAGGATCTGACCTTCGAGGTGAAGATCCCCGAGGACCTCAGTCCGATTCACGTCGACAAGGAGCTGCTGCGCGTGGCCATCAACAACCTCCTGACCAACGCCATCAAGTACAACAGACCCGGTGGCACGGTGCTGCTCGGTGCCGAAGAGAACGAAGAAGAGATCTCGGTCTACGTCCAGGATAGCGGTATCGGTATCAAGGAGGAGGAGCAGAAACGTATTTTCGACAAGTTCTTCCGCTCGGAAGATGAGCTTGCCAGGGAGCAGAGCGGTCACGGTTTGGGACTCTCTCTGGCGAAGCAGATCATCGAGATGCACCAGGGCAGCATGACCCTTAAGAGCACATTCGGTGAAGGGAGTCGTTTCACGATGACCTTCAAGAAGACGCCCACACTGATGAGAGAAGCACTATGAGCAAGAAGCAACTGCTGATCGTTGACGACCAACCCCACGTTCTTCGTGTGATCAAGATGTCCCTGGAGAAGAAGGGGTACGCCGTGGACATGGCCAACAACGGCAAGATCGCCCTGGGCAGACTGCGCGAGAAGAGCTACGACGTCATGATCACCGATATCCAGATGCCGGTGATGGATGGTCAGGAGCTTGTCGAAACCATGCACAAGGAGCTGGAGGGGGAGAAACCCTTCACCTTCGTCAATACTGCCAAAGCGGATGAGACGTTGCGGACCTGGGCAGCCACATTCCCCAATACCGAACTGATCGAAAAGCCGATCAGCCTGCGTCGTCTGATGGATCGCCTCGCAATCATCTTCTCCTGACGGACTGAATTCCATGTACGATCTCAGCCTGCTGGACCTGGATCTGGACAAACACCTTCGCCTCGGGCAGGCCGCGCTCAAGGGGGGGGAGACGCTGCTGGCGTGCGACACCAACGGTCGGGGCGTCGGCGTCGATCTTCCCGACCCCGTCCTACGGGCGTTGGAGGTGGAGCCGCCGGACGGTGAGGAGGCGCCGACCACCTGTTATACGACAGCGCTTGACGATGGCACCACTCTGCACACTCTGCCGCTCTTCGATGTCCAGGAGAGAAAGATCGGAGCTCTGCTTGTCGTGTCCGAGTCGGCTGAGGAGGATACGGAGCGCCTGTTCTCGCTGATGAACAGCGTCGCGATTTGTGTGGTCGATGAGTTCGCCGCAACCAATGAACTCAATGACATGGCGGTTGAACTGGGGGGGCGCTACGAAGAGCTCAACCTGATGTACGCCATGGACGAGGCGCGCAAGAACCATAAACTCCATGAGGATTACGAAGTTCTTGAGACGCTGGTGGAGGACTGCGCCTCCTTTCTGGAGCTGAGCGCCATCATTCTCACCCTGCCCAAAGACGGCCTGAAGATCTCCCGTGTCATCGATAGCGAAGAGACCACCATCAGCGAGCGGCAACTCTCCGGGATGCACGCCATCATACTCGGTCTGCTGAAGACCCATCGCGTGCCGCTGGTCCTGAACGATGAGACCTCTCCCCGGGTGGGGCAGCTGTTCAAGAAGTTCAACAACCGCTTCATCGCCGTGCCGATCATGGGGCTGAAGAACGATCTCCACGGCATGCTGGTCACCTTTCGCAGTATCGACGCCGAACCGTTCCTCAACAGCGACCGGCGTTTGATCGAGATTCTGGCCGATCAAGCCTCGGTGGTGATCCAAACCCTTCAGGACTCCTTGACCGGACTGCTCAATCGCAAAGGGTTCAAGAGGCGCCTGGAGGAGTGCATCACCACCGCTCGGGAGGGCAAACGCAAATATGCTCTGATCCTGATGGACATGGACCGGTTCAAGATCTTCAATGAAAGTGCTGGATATCTGGCCGGTAATGCGCTGCTGGAGCGGGTGGCGGCGCTGCTGGACAGCATGACCTCCAGCAAGGATATCGTCGCCCGCATCGCCGGTAATGAGTTCGGAGTGATCGTCTCGACGCAACGACTCTCCCGCGCCAACGCCATCGCCGACAAGTATCTCACCACCATCAACTCCCAGCGCTTCGCCTGGGAGAAACGGGAGTACGATGTGGGCGTCAACATCGGTGTGGTGGGCATCGATCAGAACACCCCCGATCTGCCGGAGGTGCTGCGCCATGCCGACATGGCCTGTTACGTGGCCAAGGAGGAGGGGCGGCGTCGGATCCACGTCTATCAGAGTGGCGATGACGTCTACTCCAACTACCAGGAGAAGATGAAGTGGGTGCCGGAGATCAAACGCTCCCTGGAGAAGGATCTGTTTCAACTCTACGCCCAGCCCATCGTGCCCGTCGACTCGGATGCCGGGCTGGTGGGCCACGTTGAGATCCTGATTCGACTCTTCGACGAAACCGGCAATCTGGTCCCCCCCGGTGCGTTTCTCCCCTCGGCAGAGCGCTACAATCTCATGCCGCTGATCGACCGCTGGGTGGTGACCAACACCCTGGACATCATAGAAGACATGGGCATCGGCCCCGACTCCACGCCGTTCCATGTGGCTATCAACCTTTCGGGCCAATCCTTCTCCGATGACAAGTTTCTCGAAGAGATCCTCGGCATGCTGGAGGACTCGCCGATCCCCAACGAGTGGGTCTCCTTCGAAGTGACCGAGACCGCTGCCATCGGCAGTCTGCGCATGGCCAAGGAGTTTATCGACACCCTTAAGGAGACCGGCTGCCCCTTCTCTCTGGATGACTTCGGGGCCGGTTTGAGCTCCTTCTCCTACCTCAAGGCGCTGCCCCTGGATTTTGTCAAGATCGACGGCATCTTCGTCAAGGATATCGTCGAGAACGAGGTGAGCCGGATCATGGTCCACTCCATCCACAAGGTGAGTGATGCCATGGGGCTGCGTACCATTGCCGAATATGTGGAGAATGAAGAGATCCTCGAACATCTGCGGGAGATCGGCGTCGATTACGCCCAAGGGTACGGCATCGGCAAACCGATCCCCCTGCGCGAGTCGCTCGCGCAGCACGGGCTCGATTTCTGATGTCGGAGATCACCCACTCCCACATCGGGGTGGCGGTCTACCTGGGCCTGCACGCCTCCCTGACCGACAGCGCCGCGATCAAGGAGTTGAACGACGCCCTCACCACCTGCATGGATGCTCGGGAGATGCATGTGGTGCTGGACTTCGCCAATGTCCCTCTGATCAGCAGTCGGGCGCTGGAGGATCTGCTGGATGCTCAGGACAGCATCTCAATGTACGGCGGTGAGATCCGCATCACCAATCTCAACAACGTGGTGCGTGATGTCCTGCGTTTGACCGAGATCGATCGTCACATTCAGGTGATGGAGGATCAGGAGTTCGACGATGACGGCTACACCATCGCCCAGGCCCCCAAGAAATTGGGAGAGCTGCTGGTGGAGCGCGGCCACGCCACCGAAAAGCAGGTGGAAGAGGCGATCAAACTCCAGTCGGCCACCGGTAAACGGATGGGCCACATTCTGGTCGCCAAGCGCATCGTCTCCGAAAAGGATCTGCTGGAGATCCTGAGCGAACAGCTCTCCATCCCTCTGGTCCATCTCCGCACCGGTCTCTACGATCAGAAGGTGGTGGCGCAACTGCGCCCCGAGCATGCCGCCCGTCTACGCGTGTTGCCCCTGTTTCGAATCCGCGATGTCATCTATCTTGCCACTGCCGATCCCCAGGCGATTCCCAGCTTTGATGCCGTCGAGGAGATGACCGGGTGCAAGGTCAAGCCGGTCCTCTCCCTCCAGGATCAGATCAACAAAGTGATGGAGGCGGCCTACGCCTCCGGTACCGACGACTCCGGCTTGTCGGCACTGCTCAGTGATCTGGATGTCACCGACGATATCGAACTGGTGGATGAGAAGGTTCAGGACCACTACCTGACCATCGACCAGATGGCCGCCGGCAGCCCGGTGATCAACCTGATCAACGGCATCATTCAGCGCGCCGTCGGTGATGGCGCCAGTGATATCCACATCGAACCGGACATCAACAAGTGTCGGATACGGGTGCGGATCGACGGCATTCTCTACCAGATCATGACGCCACCCAAAGAGATCTACCCGGCGCTGATCTCCCGTCTCAAGGTGATGGCCGGCGCCGACATCTCCGAACGTCGCCTGCCCCAGGATGGTCGCATCCAGGTGATGACCCAGGGGCGTCGCATCGATCTTCGTTTCAGCTCCCTGCCGGGCATTCTCGGTGAGAAGATCGTGCTGCGTATCCTCGATCGCACCCAGGCGGTGAAGGATCTCGCCGATCTCTCCATGCCCGATGATATTCTCCTGCCGTTCAAGGAGTCGCTCGGGCGCAGCAACGGTCTGATTCTGGTGACCGGTCCCACCGGCAGCGGCAAGACCACCACGCTCTATTCGGCGTTGAAACAGCTCAACAGCATCGAGAAGAACATCATCACCATCGAAGACCCGGTCGAGTATCAGATGGATGTCATCAACCAGGTGCAGGTGAAGAGCGATATTGGCTTGACGTTCAGTACTGTGTTGAAGCACGTCCTGCGGCAGGATCCCGATATCGTCATGGTGGGTGAGATCCGTGAACAGGAGACCGCCGAGATCGCCGTTCAGGCGGCGCTCACCGGCCATCTGGTGCTCTCCACTCTGCACACCAACGACAGTGCCGGTGCCATCACCCGTCTTCTGGACATGGGTGTGGAGCCGTTTCTGCTCTCCTCGGCGCTGGTGGCGGTCATGGCCCAGCGACTGCTGCGCTCCGTCTGTCCCGACTGCAAAACCACCACCATCGCCCCTCCCGGTTCACTGGCGGAGTATGGCGTCGAAGAGCAGCCGGGAGAGAAGATCCGCCTGATCCGAGGGCGCGGCTGTCCCAGTTGTTACGACTCCGGTTACAAAGGGCGTGTGGCCGTTCACGAGCTGCTGGTTGCCGACGCCTCCACGCAACAACTGGTGATGAACAACCCCTCCCGCGATGCCCTGAACGCCCACCTTGCCGAGCGGCAAGTCACCACCCTGATGGACTCCGGCGTCGACAAGGCGCTGCGCGGGTTGACCACCTTCGAAGAGGTAAAACGCATCGTCAATGTGTAGCATCACTGTGTTTTGTAAAAATTAACTGACATGTGCGACTGTTTTTGTGTGTCATCTGCTAATTCTTCTTGACTGACCGTTTCATCTGTTTGACCATTAGCCGTCGCTGATAGACAGATAATGTCAGAAATGGTGATGTAGATCGTTTTTCTCATACTTGACCGAACGGGCCGTCGATCACTCCATGCCTATCGAATTGGACGAACCGACACCAAAGAAGAGATCGAAAACAGGGAAAGGTCTCTCCTTTCAGGTCACGAAACAGAAGATCGCCTCGAAGGAGATCCTCTTTTTCGCAGAGAGGCTCTCCCTACTGCTCGACACCGGCAACACGCTGCACATCAGTCTCGAGTTGCTGGCGGAGCAGTTCGAGTCGGGTCTGATGCGGGAGACGATCCTCAAGATTCAGGAGGATGTGACGGGCGGACTCTCTCTGTCACAGTCGCTGGCCAAGTATCCGGAGGTGTTCTCCAGGACCCATGTCCAGCTCGTACATGCCGGTGAGCAGGGCGGTTTCGTCCCCCAGGTGCTGACCCAACTCTCCGAGATGGAGGAGAAACGCGATAAGCTCTATGCCACCCTAGGCGG
>JADGBX010000068.1 GCA_015231265.1 Magnetococcales bacterium
GAAGCTGATTGCCGCAGGCGGAGCTCATCATCTTCTGCATGGTAGGGGAGAGGTCGATGGTTTTGCGCCACTCCGCATCTCTCTGTTTGATCTGGTCCAGTGTCTTGTTCCCGGCGTTTTCCGCCTTGACGGCGGCGACCACGATGGGGGAGGAGGCGATATCGGCCAAAACGGTTTCGGCAAAGTGGGTCACTTCCGGCGGCGTATCACCGGCGTCGGCAAGGCCGGGGAGCAGGGCGAGTGAGAGGGTGGCAAGGGTGCGCAACGTCGAGTGGTTCATCCTTCACCTCCAAACCGTTCAATAGAGGATGGGCGAGTTTAATTATGACTAAAATATGACATTACCATACTGTTTACGGGAAAGGGCGAATAAACGACACCCGCCACGTCACGCCGTGGAGCCGGAGTCGGTGTAGGCGGAAACGATCTCCAGCAGGCGCTGTTTCCGGATCGGTTTCGCAACGTGCAGGTCGCATCCGGCGGCAGTGATCTGTTCCGACTCCTCCACCAGAGCGTGGGCGGTCAGGGCGATGATCGGCGTGCGCTCCAGGGCGTGCTGCTCCTCCCAACGCCGCATTCGGCGGGTCGCTTCGTAGCCGTCCATCACCGGCATCTGGATATCCATCAGCACCAACTGGAACGACTGCGACTGAAAGAGCGCCACCGCCTGCTCGCCGTTTTCCGCCATCACCAGCGTATGGGGTTCTTTCTTGAGGAAGGCGTTGATCAGCAGGCGGTTGTCTTCCGAGTCATCCACCAGAAGAATCCGGGAGGTGGTCTCTTCCGACGGAGATTTCCGCGCCTTGTCCCCGTCGCTCCCCCCTTTTTTGAACGCCCCGTCCGGCGGCGGCTTGGCGGTATGGTCCACGGCGGCAAGGGGGACGATCAGACGAAAGACGCTGCCGCTGCCGGGCGTGCTCTCCAGGGTGATCTCGCCCCCCATCAGATGGGCGAGGCGCTGGCAGATGCTCAAGCCGAGGCCGCTGCCGCCGTGTTTGCGGGTGATGGAGGAGTCGGCCTGGGTGAAGGGTTGAAAGATCTCCTGCTGCATCTCCTCGGAGATGCCGGGGCCGGTATCCCGAACCGTCAGGATGCGCGTATCTCCCTCGCCGTTGCCCACCTCCACTGCCACCGACCCCTGCTGGGTGAACTTGATGGCGTTGCTGATCAGATTGAGCAGAATCTGTCGCAGTCGGCTCGGATCGCCCTGGACGTGCCGGGGCAGGTCGGGCGCGACGTGGTGGGAGAAGGCGATCTTCTGCTCAAGGGCGGCGAAGGCGAATAGATCGACGGTATCCTCCACCGACTGTTTCAGGTCGAAGGAGGTGCTCTCCAGGGTCATCTGCCCCGATTCGATCTTCGACAGGTCCAGGATGTCGTTGATCAGGGTCAGCAGCGCTTCGCCGGAGCGGTTGAGCGTGGAGACGCACCACTGCTGGGAGTCGGTCAACGGGGTCTCCGAGAGCAGCTCGGCCATGCCGAGAATAGCGTTCAACGGCGTGCGAATCTCGTGGGACATGGTGGCGAGAAAGGCGCTCTTGGTCCGATTTGCCACCTGGGCGGCGTTGCGGGTCCGGCGCAGTTGCCGTTCGGTCTGCTTGTGGTCGGTGATGTCGCGGGCGATGGTTGAGAGAAACTGCGACTGACCCGTTTCGATGTTGTGGGAAACCACGATCTGAGAGATGGCAATGCGTTTCCCGCTTCTGTGCAGAAGCTGCGTCTCCCCTTTCCAGGAGCCGTCACGGATCGCGGTGGGAATGCCCTCCTCCTGCAAGGTGTGAAACGTCTTGGCCGGGTGGATGTCGGCGATTTCGAGCGTCGGTACCTGCTGCGCATCCTCCAGCCCGATCATGCGCCGTCCGGCTTGGTTGATGAAGAGAAGCGTGCCGTCCATGGCGGCGATGGCGATAAAATCCTCCGCCGACTCGATAATGGTCAGCAGCCGCTCTCGCGTCTCTTCCGCCCGTTTGCGCTCGGTGATGTCCTGGACCAGCGCGACGAAGTGATCGATGGTGCCGTCGGGGTTCAGGATCGCTTTGGCGGAGATCGACGCGTAAACTAGAGTGCCGTCCGGTTTCAGGAAGCGCTTGTCCAGGGTGTAGCCGTCGATCTCACCGGCGAGCACGCGGTTGAACTGGGTGAGATCCTTCTCCACGTCATCGGGGTGGGTGATGTCGCTCCAGCTCACCTTCTGCATCGACGCCCGCGTCTGACCCAGGATCTCGCAGAGGCGGTCGTTGTACTGCACCCACCCCTTCTCCAGAGAAGTGATCGCCATGCCGATCAACCCCAGGTCGAAGTAGCTGCGAAAGCGCCCTTCGCTCTCCTTGAGCGCCTCCAACTGCCTGTCGTGTTCCTGTTCGGCCCGGTTCAGCGCCGGTAGCCACTGCCGCAGCAACATCACCACGATGACGGCGGCGGTGAGCACGTTGATGATCTTGGGGATGAAGACGTTCTGCGGCTGTACCAGCAGCTCGAACAGCCACTCCGGCAGATACCCCACACGCGCCGAGTACCAACTGCCGAAGTAGATGCTCTCGAACAGCGTGCGCAGGGCATCGATGGCCAGAACGGCGATCAGGACGCGGGTGGGCCCCTGAATGGAATCGAGCGAACGGTACTGTCTGCTGATCAGAACGAGGATCGCGCACCAGAGAATGATAAGCAGAAGATAGGTGAGAGGTGTGATAAGCGTGAAAAGATCCATCGGTACCCCACCATGTTTGAAGTCAGTGCTTCCGCAACCGATGAGTGTGCAAAGGTGCGCCGCGACGTGCAACGGGTCGGCATCCCTCTCCTCGGAGAGTTGTCTCGTTTGATCGAGGGACGGACCGTGTCGATTCTGAAACAAGCGACAGCTTCCCCTACAGTTTGGCTGAAACCGTCACGACAATCAAATGCGCAACGCATCGAAAGAGCGGTTTGCCTGTCAAGACACCGTGGTCCATCGTGGTGTTCGGGGGGAGGATAGGAAGCGTGTCATCCTCAAGCAGCCGCGACGCTCCATCCGAACAACACGATCCTGATCATGGCGATAAGCAAGAGTAATGCCGACCTGGTCCGTTATGCCATCGAGAACGGATTGAGTGACCAGGCTTAGGGCGTCTCCTCAATGAGCCAGAAACCGCGTTGGCGTGCCGTCGGCCCTTCGTCCCGTCAGGGCTCTGTCGTAGTTCTACGACATGAATATCGAAATACTGCTACACTCTTTTCGTATTCTTACGACAGATAATTACTATATCTTACGGATAGTATATGTTTCGGGGGGGAAGGTGGGTCGCCCAAACGTCAGCGGGTAATGCCTCAGTTTTGGGCTAATTGAAGACACGCCCTAAATTCCATAACTAGGAGTTACGCAGTTGGATGCATAACCTGTTGATTATGCAGACATCACAAAAAACGTGATAAATCTGCAACTTATTGATTACACACGCATTGCGTTTTCAACTGCGTAACTCCTAATAACAACCAATCCGAAACCATTGACCATATTTTGCTTGCAATGGAACAGAAGGACCATGACCTTTGCGAACGTTTGGCACATACCCTGAAGGGGGTATCCGGCACTATCGGCGCTCAGGAACTGTATGGCCTTTTACGATCTTTGGAAAAGGCGTTCCAGGACGAGGATACCAAGATAGCAGAAGCGCTCCTGCCGAGGGTCCAGGGAGCTTTAGAGCAGGTTTTGGGTTCTATCACATCTCTTGAACCTCACCCCTCTGAGTCTTTACTGAGAGTGATTAATCCCACAGATATTTCTACTCTGAAACCTGAACAGGAACGGTTGAAAGAACTTCTAGAGGATGACGACCTGGAAGCGGTCAAAGTTCTGGATAGATTATATGGGCTGTTATCAGCCTCCGAATTGGATGCCAGTCTGATAGAAGAGATCAAAGAGTCTGTCAGCAGTTATGATTTCGAAGAGGCATTGGACCAACTGGCAACGCTGACCGCAGCTGTATCAAGTTGACCTATCTCAAACTGAGAGGACGTCTATTGCGGGTGAAGATGCCCCCTTTCACTGTCTCTCCTCAAATTCTCATCCATGCTGGCTAAAAATGAATATCCCAGGACGGCAGCAGTCTGACAGATGAAAGCGACTGTATTATTAAGGTGGATACATTTATTTGTGCGCTTGTATCTCAGGGAAAAAGCGTTTCCCATATCATACACAGATCTGGCACATGTGAAGTGTTGTGTCTTGGAAATTAACGACACTATGCTGAACGGACCAACAGCAATTTCAGGGCACTGAGAAACAGATTACGCTGGTGAATTTATCCAAATTGGAGAGGGGCAGCCATGAATATCACAGAATTGAAATAGGCGCTGTCGAGAAGTCCGGGCTGAGTCAAACAGATGCCGCAGAGGCAGTGAAAACTCTGATGGAGGTCATGACCGATGAGTTGAAAACTGGCGGCACCATCAGCCTGACCGGTTTCGGCTCCTTCAGCATCACAGAACGAGCAGCTCGTACTGGGCGTAATCCCAGGACTGGTAAGGCCATACAAATCCCGGCTTCCAAAGTGGTGAAGTTCAAGGCTGGCAAGAGCCTCAAAGAAACAGTAAACAGTTGAACATCGCTAGACCAGGTCTCAACTCTGAAGATCCCATCACATGAAGATGACCGATTGGAATCGTATGAGGGGCGCAGAAGGAATCGGTGTGGAGTAGCCTCCTGCGGTTTACAGAGAAATGAGCTATCTCAGGCGCATCATGATGGCTGTTACCTCGAGGAATGCCGGCAAAGAAGAGATATCAGCCGTATGGTGTCGAAAACGTCCTGGCCGCAAGCGGTGTTCAGGTCGTCTGGCTGTCAGGCGCCAGGATGTGCCCTCTGAAATACACTGGAAGTGCCCTAAATGTGGAGATGCTGGGGTTATCTCGAGCTGGCGAGAGTCAGCAACAGACTACTCCCAGATCGGAACCTTCTCATGGGATGATTCGGAACCCACCAAGGTTATCATTGGAGAGGAAGACTATGAGGCATTGCTAGACGTCACGATTGTAGAAATGCAGGTGGATCGGGTCGTTCATGGAGCACGCTACGTGAAAGGGAAAGTGGTGCTTGAAGGAACGTTTGATGAGTTGGACGAACTGACCAGTTATGTTGCCGGCGAGGCAAATCATGCAACCAGTCGTACCAAGTAGAAACGTCTGGACCAGTTGTTTGAGATTCTCAATGACGCGCTCGGAACATTGTGACCCTTTTCCGGACACCAATTCTCAGGAAAAAAGAGACTTTCCTGGAAGAGAGATGGTCCCCATACATCAGACACATTGAAGTGTTGTGTCTAGGAAATTGTCTGCATTCTCACTCGGTCGGTTCCGCTATGAGGGGGAGCGAAGTAGAAGTTGTTGACCCACGATGAGGGCACCAGGGCCCTCATCATGCAGATCTCAATGAAAGGTCAGTGCGTTTTCGTCCCCATTGCCACAGGAAGGGGTGTTGCGTCGGTACGAGGGGGCAGGATGGGGTACTCAACATCCGGCTGTTCCCCCGTCAGGGTGCGCAAGAAAGCCGTGATATCCTGAATCTGGGAGGCCGTCAGCTTCTCACCCAATTGGCTTTGGCCCATGATGGCAACAGCTTGCTCCAGGCTCCAGACCTTTCCCGAATGGAAATAGGGGGCTGTCAGCTCGATGTTGCGCAAAGGGGCTGAACGGAACACATAAGCATCATCCGCCGTCTTGCTAACGGCAAAACGTCCCTTGTCCCCTTCAGGCAGAACCTCGGCACCGGGTTTCTCAACCACACCGAACGTATGGTAGTCCTGACCGCCGAAATTGATACCACCGTGACAGTTGGAACACCCCTTCTCCATGAACAGGTCAAGACCGTGCTTTTCCTGAGCTGTCAGAGCGGTGGCGTTGCCTTCGATGAACTGATCAAAACGGGAACCAGGCGTGATCAGCGTTGCTTCGAAGACCTCAATCGCCTTGGCCATGTTGTCGAAGGAGACCGGGCTGGACTCGTTGGGAAAGGCACGCTGAAAACGCTCGACGTATTCAGGAATACTTTGCAACGTCTCCTCGACCCGGGCCGGGGTGTTGTTCATCTCCACACCAGCCTGTACAGGACCTTTGGCCTGCGCCTTGAGATCCTCGGCCCGACCATCCCAGAACTGGGCAGCGTTGAACACCGCGTTTAGAGCCGTTGGTGCATTGCGGGGACCCTTGGCCCAACCGTGGCCGATGGAGGTCTCAAGATTGTCGTCTCCCCCCATGCCGACGTTGTGACAGGTGTTGCAGCTGATCAACTGACTGGATGAGAGCCGCGGTTCGAAGAAGAGCATCTTGCCCAGCGCCACCTTTTCCCGGGTAACGGTGTTGTTTTTCAGAGCCGGAGGGGCGGACGGAATGGCTTTGAACTGATCACGGGCTCGGCCCATCAGATCATCGCCTGCCCAGGATACGGAGAGTGGGGTGAACGCCAACAGAGTGGCGATGACGAATGCCTTCTTCATGGTCTGTCTCCAACGGATTGTGGTTCCAGTGGGGGGGGTTGTCTCATGATGAAGACGTTATATCCAATTATATAATGTTGTCCAATAGCCTCGTTCTATCACCTCAATAGGTCAACCCTATCAACTGTGTATGTCTGGTCATGCACTCCTGAGTCGGCGCGATCACGCACTCCCGGTTGCGCCATAGTCAGAGACTATAAATAGCATAGAGATATTGAATTATCATAAATAGTAGGCAGAATCTATAATGAAGAGCATGAAGCCGTGACGGACCATGATGGAACTGGAAACGTGCGATGAACCTCAACCAACTTAAATACGTTTTGGCCGTGACCCGCGAAAAGAATTTCAGCCGAGCGGCCAAGCTGTGCCATGTCAGCCAGCCATCGTTGAGTGTCGCGGTTAAGAAGCTCGAAGAGGAGCTCGGACTGACGCTATTCGAACGGTATAAAAACGAAATCAAGGTTACGCCCCAGGGAGAACCCATCCTTGTCCAGATTCAAAAAGCGCTCGAAGAGATCGACGGCATCCACCACATTGCCAATGGCCGTGCCGATCCTTTAACGGGTCGGTTGCGGATGGGCGCACTGTTGACCATCGGTCCGTATCTGTTTCCCGAAATGATCCCGGTGCTCCGCACGCTGGCGCCCCGGATGAAGGTATTGGTGGAGGAGAATTTCACATCCGTTTTGACCGACCGGCTCAAACGAGGAGAACTCGACGTCATCATCATCGCCCTGCCGTTTCAGGAACATGGTGTGGACCTGATGCCCGTGTATGATGAACCCTTCATGGCTGCGGTTCCTGCCGGTCATCGGTGGCGGTATCGCACCAACCTGACGGGAAATGAGTTGGCAGATGACGAGTTGATTCTGTTGGGTAAGGGCAACTGTTTCCGTGATCAGGTATTGGAAATCTGTCCCGACTGCATGCAGTTGGAAGACACGGCCTCCGGCCCGGGCAACATTATCGAAGGTAGTTCATTGGAAACGATCCGCCACATGGTTGCGACGGGTGTCGGCATTACGGTACTGCCCATCACGTCGGTCAACACACTGCTCTGTACCTCGACGAGCTGTCCGGCCAAGGAGCACAGTTTGATTCACTACGTTCCTTTTTCAGAGCCTGCCCCCAGCCGTCGCATTGCGGTGGCATGGCGGAGCTCTTTTCCGCATGGAGAGGTGGTTGATGTGTTGATCCAGGCTATGCGCACGAATCCTCCGAACGGGGTGTCGCTGGTTGAACAGCCTCATACGCCTTAAACCGTTGTTCCATTTTCACTGACAAGAGAGGAAATATCATGCCGACAAAAGACAATCTTCAAGCTGCATTCGCCGGTGAGAGCCAAGCCAACCGCAAATACCTCGCCTTTGCCAAGAAAGCCGAGGCGGACGGCTTTCCACAGGTTGCGCGTCTGTTCCGAGCCGTTGCCGAGGCGGAGACCATCCATGCCCACGCTCATCTGAGAGCGATGGGGGGGGTGCACGCCACGGCCGACAACTTGAAAGCTGCCATCGATGGTGAGAAGTATGAGTTCACCGAGATGTACCCGGCCTTCATCAAGGAAGCCGAGGCGGAAGGAGAGAAGCAGGCCGTGCGCTCCATGACCCACGCCAATGAGGTGGAGAAGGTGCATCACGACCTGTTTACCAAGGCGTTGCAGGCTGTGGAATCCGGCAAGGATCTGGCAGATCTACCCGTTTACGTCTGCCCGGTGTGTGGTCATACCGAGATCGGAACGCCTCCTGATAACTGCCCGATCTGCAACGTGAAAGGGGAACGTTTCTCAACGATCAATTAACACGTTGAGTCATGACGGATCAACATGATGGTGGAGCGGGCATGGGTTGGAGCGTCCTATCCGCGCTCTCTCCACCGCATTGTTGAACGCATGCCGTCGTCGATTCCGATGTTCTCATTGAGAGTGGGGATGCGTGTAAGATGCCATATATCTGTGAAGTGTGTGACTGGACCTATGATGAATCGATCGGTGACCCCGATGGGGGCATCAAGCCCGGGACAGCTTGGGAAGATATCCCCGACGATTGGGAGTGCCCCGTCTGTGGCGCGACAAAAGATCAATTCGACGCGATCATGCCCAAAAAAGAGCCTGCACTAACAGAACATTCAACAGGCAGCTATCTCAGTTCATGGCGACGGGATACCGATGCGCTGGAACCACGTTTGAAAGAGATCTTCACCAAAGCGCTCACCGGGGCCGAAGAGATCACGGCGATGCGTACCCCTTTATGGCGCAATCTTCTGGAAGATATCGTTATTCTCCCCGGTCAGTTGGCCCATCCGCCGTTGGATAAAAGCGAATGCGATCCGGACATGACAACCGTGATCGGTCCGAAGGCAGCGAAACCGTTGCAGCTGTCACTCCCCTTCTACGTCTCGGATATGAGCTTCGGTTCCCTGTCACGTGAAGCCAAGGTCGCTTTGGCCAAAGGAAGTGCAGCAGTCGGTACAGCCATCTTCGGTGGGGAAGGCGGACTTCTCGAAGAGGAGTACGATGCGGCTGAATACTATGTGTTCGAGTACTCCACCGGCCATTTCGGTGCCACGGAAGAGAACCTGAAAAAAGCGCACGCCATTCAGATCAAGGCCGGACAAGCGGCAAAGGCCGGGCTGGGTGGTCATCTTCTTGCCGCCAAAGTGACCCCGGAAATTGCCCGGGCCCGAGGCGTTGAATCCGGCCAGGACGTCATCTCACCGGCGCGGCATATGGACATTCAAACGCCTGGTGATTTTAAAGAGAAGGTCGACGGATTGCGTCAGGTGAGTGGTGGGGTTCCCATCACTCGTTCGGTCGTTGCCAAGGCGTAAGGCTTGCCTGACGCATCACACAACGCCGTAACTGTCACCAAGATTTCCATTTCCTTGCCTTCTTTAGTTATTCGAGAGGTTTCAAATGGAGCAACGACTTTTCCAGAAGAGATGTGTTCAGCGACGGATTGGTCTGCGTCTCTTCTCTCTTCAGGAATGATTTCCGAGATATGCATTCCGGTGGCCTCTTCCTCGGAATAGCCATACATGCGTTCCGCTCCAGCATTCCATGACGTAATGCGACCATTAAAATCTTGTACGGTAATCGCGTCATAGGAGTCTTGAACCACCACGGCCAGACGCCCCAGTCTTTCCTGTTTTTTCTGGATTGATATATCCGTGAATGTAACCACAACCCCATCAATGACGTTCTCAGTCGTGCGATAGGGTTTCAAGCGCATGAAATACCACTGGCCCTCGCTTGTCTGGACTTCTCTCTCCCGAGGTATCAGATCCTCCAGGACTTCTTCGGCTTCTTTGACAATGGGGCCGGAGAGTAAATTCGACGTAATATCTCCCAGAGGACGACCAATATCCGACGGGATCAATTTGATAAACTCAGTGACGCGGGGCGTGAAACGCCGAATGCGTAATGCCAAGTCAAGAAATACGGCCCCTACTTCCGTGCTAGCCATATAGTTGGCCATATCGTTGTTGGCCTTGGACAGTTCAGAAATTTTCTCCTGATACTCCGTATTGACCGTCGTTAACTCTTCGTTGATGGATTGGCTCTCTTCCTTGGATGTTTCCAGCTCTTCGTTGACGCTTTGAAGCTCTTCATTTGAGGCCTGCAACTCTTCATTGGTGGATTTCAACTCCTCATTGGAGGATTCCAGCTCCTCAATGGTCGTTTGCAAATACTGCTTAGTGGACTTCAGTTCCCTTTCCAACTCAGCAATGCACTGTCCCTCATCACCTGTTGTGATGGCTGATCTGGACTCCTGTTCAGGCTGAATGTGGCCGATATCTTGAAAGATCACGGCCATGCATCCCGCTACCTCCTCCGGCTCCTTCAGAGGCTTCACAATCAGAGTGAGATGCTGGACTCCCCCATTGATCTGAACACGTAAACCTTCATATCTTACTGGATGGCCATCGGTTCTAGCCTTCCTTACAGCGGTCGTCAAATCGGGCAGAAGTCCTGCCCGGGCAAACTTGAGAATATTCAAGCTCGTTTTGCCTGTGGGAGGTTCCAGGTACTTGCCGGTACGCCCATGAATGTAGAGGGCTTCGTAGTGTTCGTTGATAATCACGCACGCTGGTGAATGCTCTGATAACAGAAGGTGATTCACCACGTTCTTTAAATCAATTTCTGCTTGTTTGCCAGCAGGTTCTGGTGTTGATTCCATCACGGTTTTTCCTGGTGGCAGCGTGATTGGCACATCGAAACGGGTCTCTCGTGTGACGGAGATCGCTTTGCGTCGGTAGAGTTTCCATTTACGGCTTACAGGCTCGAATAGGTGAGAACTTCTTCCTGTTGTTTCTGATGTTCCAAGAAATAGATAACCATTTGGTTTTAATGCATAATGGAATGTAGGCAGGACCTTAGCCTGAAGCGAAGACCCAAAATAGATAAGCAAATTGCGACAACTGATGAGATCGAGAGAAGAAAACGGGGGGTCCTTGATCACACTCTGCTCTGCGATCACCAACATGTCCCTGATTCGTTTGATCATCTGGTAGTTAGCGCCCTCTTTGGAGAAGAAGCGGCCCAAACGTTCAGAAGAGACGTTGGCTGAAATGGTGTCGGGAAACACGCCTCGACGGGCGGCCTCAATGGCATGACTGTCCAAGTCAGTGGCAAAGATCTGGACGTTGAACTCCTTGTTTTGTGCCTCCATCTGCTCGCGTATAAGGATGGCCAATGAGAAGGCCTCCTCTCCTGTTGCACATCCCGGCACCCAGATTCTGATCGGCTGATCCAGACGCCGATCCTTCAACAGATCTGGTATGACTTGCTGTTCTAGGAGTTCGAAAGCCTCGTGATCCCGGAAAAAATGTGAGACGCCAATCAGGAGTTCACGAAATAGAATGGAGCCTTCTTCCCGATGCTCCTGGAGATGCTGTACATAATGCTCCATCCGATCGATCTGATTGATCGCCATCCGTCTTTGAACCCGACGCAGGATTGTGCTCTCCTTGTACTGAGAAAAATCGTGGCTGGTTCTGGAACGTAATAGAACAAACACCTTTTGAAGGGTGTCTCTGATATCAGTATCAGTATCAGTATCAGTATCAGTATCAGTATCAGTATCAGTATCAGTATCAGTATCAGTATCAGTATCAGACGTCGTGCTCTCCAAACGGTGTTGATGGTGATGTTTGACGTACGAAAGCAGAGTTGAGGGCATATCCTCGGGAGGGAGTATGAAATCTGCCAAACCCGTCTGAACGGCATTCACTGGCATGCCGTCAAATTTCGCTGTCTCAGGATCTTGGACCATGGCCATGCCTCCGGCTTCTTTAATGGCCTTTAATCCAAGCGTTCCATCGGATCCCGTACCGGAAAGAATGATACAGATGGCGTGTTCCTGAACATCTTCCGCCAGGGAACGTAAAAAGGTATCGATGGTCAGTCGTTGGTGACGCGGCTGGACGGGTTCCATCAAATGCAGGGTATTGTGGAGGACGTTCAAATCCCGATTTGGGGGAATAACAAAGACACGGTTTGGTCTCAATCCCACCCCATCCGTCACCTGCGTGACCGACATGGTCGTGTATTGCCCAATCAGCTCAGGCAGAATGCTCTTGTGTTCGGTATCCAGGTGCTGCAACAGGACGAAAGCCATCCCGGAATCTGCCGGCATGTTGGTGAAAAAACTCTCGAAGGCCTCCAAACCTCCTGCTGATGCACCGATAGCAACGATGGGAACCGGGCCATGGGGTCGTATTGCCGTCATGGCGCACACTTCCCTGGTCGGCCATCTCCGGGTCTGTGAATCTGGTCCAGCACAGTGAGGAGATGCTGTTTTCTGATGGGTTTGCTCAGATAATGATCGCACCCAGCGTCGATGACCTGCTGTGCCACCTCTTTCATGGCATGCGCAGTCAAAGCGATAATGCGGGCGGGTATGGAGTGTTCCCTCTGCTCCCACGCCCGGATCTTTCGAGTAGCGGCGTAGCCATCCATGATCGGCATTTGAATGTCCATCAGTACCACGTCATAGGGCCTTCGAATAAACATCTCATATCCCTCCTCTCCATCCTTGGCAAGGTCAACATGATGAGCGGTTTTCCGCAGGAACGTCTTGATCAACAGGCGATTGTCATCGGAATCGTCCACCACTAGAATGGACAGGGATTCTATTGTGTGTGCGTCACCGGAAGCGTGCTCCAAGTCGTTATTGTGCGTTTCTGGAGCACATTTTTCAGAATCCCCTCTATCGTCCGATGGAGGCAAATGCAGGGTAAAATAGAACGTGCTTCCTTGGCCAACGCAGCTTTCAACCCAAATCCGCCCATTCATCAGATCGATGAGATGGCGTGTGATGGAAAGCCCCAGTCCTGTCCCTCCAAACCGGCGGGAGCTGAAGGTCTCGCCTTGGATAAAGGGGTGAAAAATCGCATCGTGTTGATCTGAAGGGATGCCTATTCCGGTATCTGAGACTGTAAACAGGATGAGATCTTCCGCATCGACCTGAACCTTCAGCGTGACCTTTCCTTTCTTGGTGAATTTGATGGCGTTTCCAAGGAGGTTGATGAGTATCTGTCGAAGACGTTGAGGATCCCCTCTGACCATGGTAGGGGTGTTGTCCGTAATGAAACATGAAAGGTGATTCTCACTATTCTTGGCTTGAGGCTCCAACACCTCTCGAACGTCTTCGATCAATCTCCTCAGATCAAATACAAGCGTTTCAAGTTCCAGCTGTCCGGCTTCGATTTTTGACAGATCCAATACATCGTTGATCAGAGCCATCAACACCAAGCCGGAGCGGTTGAGAACGTCGACAAAGTGTTGCTGGTCAGGGTCAAGTGTCGTTTCCACCAACTCCTCACCCATTCCGAGAATCGAATTCATGGGCGTGCGGATTTCATGGCTGACATGTGCCAGAAACAAGGTCTTTGCGCGGTTGGCTGTTTCTGCGGCACTTATTGCATGGTGTAGTTCGTCTTCGCGCTTTTTACGCTCTGTGAGATCTTGAATAATGGCAGAAAAATTGAGTGTTCCATGGATGGCCCACATTGAAATAGAGAGGGCCAAGGGGAACTCCTCTCCAGAGTGCCGGAGTCCCTGCAATTCCATAGTTTGGCTATTCAGCAAGGATGATCCGGTTTGTCGTACACGACGCAAGCCCAGTTCGTGGGCGGCATGAAACCTGTCTGGCATTAAGATGGTGAGAGGCTTGCCAAGTATCTCCTCCTCGGAATAGCCGAACATTACTGCTGCCGCGGGATTCCACACCTGAATGTGACCATAGCTGTCTGTGGCGACGATGGCATCAGAAGCGGATTGACTGATAGAGCGGAATTTGGCTTCACTGTATTTGAGGTTTGATTCGACTTGTTTCCGTTCATCGATATCGATAACAGTCAATTTCCACTCTGATGAAGACGCTTCAGATT
>JADGBX010000069.1 GCA_015231265.1 Magnetococcales bacterium
CAAGGTCACCAGAACCCGATCCGGCGCACTCGTCCGGGTGATATTGACCGATCCCTTGATCACGATCTGCAACGAGTCATCATCATCCCCCTCGTGGATGATGAACTCGCCAGCTTTGTAATTGCTGAAAAAACTGTCGTCCTCGGCGAAGATGACCCGCTCTTGGGGCGTAAAATCCCAAAAAAAGGAGATCCCGTCCATCAACGTGACCAGTAGCATTCACTTCCCCCGTATTTCATAACCGCTATGATCTTATTTCCCGGATCTATCGATTCATCATGGCACACCTTGACGTCACTTGAAATCAGGAACGTATACCCTCCCGCTCCCTACGGCCGCAAGGATCACCCCCGTCGCTGAATCCAGCCACCCCCCAACACTCGATCCCCCTGGTAGAATACGCATGCCTGACCCGGTGTCACCGCCCGCTGTGGCTGATCGAAGCGCAGTGTGACCTCGCCGTGGCCGTGGGCGGTAATTTCCGCCGGTTCCGGCGCTGAAGCGTAGCGGATTTTGGCCTGAAGACGCCGCCCCACCCGAATCGGCTCGCTCTCCAGCCAGTTCACCTCTGCCAACACCAACTGCTGTTTGAAGAGCCCCTGCTCCGGCCCCACCACCACCGTCTCCTCCTCGGGACGAATCTCCAGAACGTAGAGCGGTTCCCCCACGGCAACACCCAAACCCCGCCGCTGACCGATGGTGTAGTGGACAATGCCTCGATGCTCGCCCAACACCGCGCCATCTCGGGTAACGATGGGACCGGGCCGCACCAGACCGGAGCCGTGCTGCTGAAAGAACGCTCCATAATCGCCATCGGGAACGAAACAGACATCCTGACTCTCCCGCTTCTCCGCCAGATGGAGCCCGAACCGCTCCGCCATGGCCCGCGTCTCCCGTTTGTGCAACCCCCCCAGCGGGAAGAGCACCCGCTGCATCTGATTACGTGTCAGGGTGAAGAGGAAATAGCTCTGATCCTTGGCAGGATCAGCCCCCCGATACAGAGAAGGCTCGCCGTCCGACCCCGAAGAGATCACCGCATAGTGGCCGGTCGCCAGGGCGGTGCAGCCCAGGGTGGTGGCATTGGTGAGGAGCTGTTCGAATTTGAGAATCTGATTGCAGCGAATGCAGGGATTGGGTGTCAAACCAGCCGCGTAGTCAGCCATGAAACCACCGACGACCTGCTCACGAAACACCTGCTCCTTATCCACCACATAGAAAGGGATTCCGAGGGTCTCCGCCACCCTGCGGGCATCGTGCACATCGTCCAGAGCGCAACAGGTGCGGCTGCCGCCGGAAGTAGCGGAGGGTTGACCGTGATCCCAGAGCTGCATGGTCAGCCCGATCACCTCATGCCCCTGCTCCAACAGATGGGCTGCTACGGTTGAGGAGTCCACACCACCGGACATGGCAACGGCGATGCGCTCTTTTTTTGTTATCTCTGTCATGACGGGATCGTTCTTTGTACCCTGAATACCGGTAGAGAGTTGTATGACCGTCTGAAACCGGGATGTCAACCAAGACCATCTCCCGATCCATTGCCGCACTGCCGGAGAGTCTTACGATGGGAAAACATAAAAAGCTCAAGATCACACAGACCACCCTCCCCAAACAGAAACAGGATCTCATCAAAAAGGAGATTCTGAACCAGGTTCTGGCCCGCATGGCGCCGCTTGAAGCCGCCATCAACAGCCTCGCTGCTCGTATGGAGTCCCTGGAGAAGCAGATGGCGCTCGCAGAGCAGAAGGGAGAGTTCACGGAACAGGAGGTGGTGAGAGAGCGTCAGGAGCGGATCGAATCCGACGGCAGAATCCGCAAAGGCATCACCGAAAATCAGGCAGCAATCGAGGCGAAGCTGGCCGCTGCAGACGAGGAGGACGAACGTCGGTTGCGCACCATTTCGGATGTTCTGCACGCTGCCCTTGAAGAGGGGCTCGACACCGTTCAGAACGCCCGTCAGGCAGACCGTGCCGCACTCAACAGCGTTCTGCAACAGGCGATCGTCGATCTCTCCCACCGTCTGGATCGGGCTGAACAGGCTGCTGCCGACGGCCTGCATCGAGAGAGAGAGGCCAGGGAAGCCGATCTGAAGGCGGTGCGCTCGGAGAAGATCGACCGGACCGAGCTTTCGAACATGTTCAGCGGCGTGGCCAGTGAGTTTGATGACACCACGTCGGCCGACGACACCTCTTCGTCATGAAGAAGGGGTAGTGATGCCCGATCCACGTGAACGGGCATCACCCGCACCATCTTCAGCCATCCAGGGCGTCGATCATGAACTGTTTGATGATCGCCTCTTCCGCATCGAGACGGGCGCAGCGGGTCTCCCGCTCCAGAAGATCAGCCATGGAGGGGGGGAGTTCCGGTTCCTGTCCCGTCGCCTCTTTGACCGCCTCACCGAACTTGGCCGGATGAGCGGTGGAGAGACAGATCGCCCCTTCCGCCACCTCCCGCGCTGCCCGGGTTCCCACGGCGGTGTGGGGGTCGAGCACGTAGCCACTGCCCTGGAACGTCTCTTTGATCTCAGCCAGAGTCTCCTTCTCGCTCACGGCTGTGGTATCGAACAGGGCGTCTACCCGTTTCTGAGCCGCTTCGTCGACGGTGAGCACACCCTCTTTGGCGAAGCTCTCCATCTTCTCCCGTACCAGATCGGCATCCTCCTCCAGAAGATAGTAGAGGTAGCGCTCGAAGTTGGAGGAGACCTGAATATCCATGGAGGGACTGATGGAGGGGCGCACCTCGCCCAGTTGATAGGCACCGGTACGGACGAAGCGGGAGAGAATATCGTTCTGGTTGGTCGCTAGAATCAGCCGCGAGATCGGCAGCCCCATGCGAAACGCCACATAACCGGCAAAGATGTCACCGAAGTTGCCGGTGGGAACCGAGAACACCCTCTTCTGCGTCACATCACCGCCGGTAACCTGCCCCCAGGCATAGAAGTAGTAGACCACCTGCGCCAGAATCCGCGCCCAGTTGATGGAGTTGACCGCGCCAAGACTGTGGGACTCTTTGAAATCGAGGTCGTTGAACAGCGCTTTGACGATCCGCTGGCCATCGTCAAAGGTGCCGTTGATGGCGATGTTGTGGACGTTGGCATCGAGCACCGACGTCATCTGCCGTTCCTGTACCGGCGACACCCTTTTATAGGGGTGGAGGATGAAGATATTGATCCCATCCTTGCCCCGTACGCCATAGATCGCCGAAGAGCCGGTATCCCCTGACGTTGCACCGAGAATGTTGAGTTGACCGCCCCGCTTCTTGAGAATCTGCTCGAACAGATTTCCCAGAAACTGCAACGCCACATCCTTGAATGCCAACGTCGGGCCGTGAAACAGCTCCAGCACCTGATTCTTACCCACGCTTACCACCGGGGTGACATCGGCGTGATCAAAGGTGGCATAGGAGCGCTCCACCAGAGCAGCCAGTTCGTCCCGGCTGAGATCGCCTCCGACGAAGGGAAGCATGACTTCGACCGCCAGATCCTGAAACCGCAACCCCGCCCAGCGGCTCAGTGAGTCGGAATCCACTGTCGGAATCGATTCGGGAAGCAGCAGCCCCCCATCCGTCGCCAAGCCCATCATGACGGCATCGAAGAATGTCACCGGTTCCACCTGACCGCGGGTACTGATATAGCGCACGCCTCTTCCTTTCAGCTCTGTCCAATGGTCTGCAATCAGACAAGAATAGAGAAAGATGGCCGCCGTGACAATTACAAGCGGTCGTTCAAACAGTGTCACCCAACTGGTGAACCCTCGCGAGAGTGCGGGGAAGAGAACGCATCACTTCTCAAAACGGCTTGAGGTGGCATCGAAATCGAGAATCGCTTCACCACGGGTCGAGCGGTTACCGCTGAAGGTGACATGATCGAGACGGGCACGAACCTGATGCTCCGCTGTCACGGCGCCACCACCGCTCGCGGCTCGATTGTTCTTGAAGGTGATATAACTGAAATGGGGACGAACCCGGTTGAAGAGCATGGCGGCTCCCCCTTTGAATCCGGCTCGGTTCTCTTCGAAAAGAACGTCATAGAGTGTGGGTGCGGTGTGGTGGATGCGGGAGTTGGTATCATCCATGTAGAGCCCGCCTCCGTGACCGCTGGTTCGGTTGCCGGCAATGGTGGCGTGGCGAATCACCGGTGAGGCGCCGTAATCGATAAAGAGTCCGCCACCTCGCCAAGCCGCAATGTTGCTGCGAAAAGCGCTCTTCTCGATGATCGCATTGGCCAGACCACGCAAGACGACACCGCCCCCCTTGTTGGCGCGGTTGTTCTCGAACACGGTGTTGACGATCCACGGTTGTGACTCATTGAAATAGTAGGCTCCACCCCCCTCCATGGCCCGGTTGTCACGGAGGATGCAGTTGACGATCACGCTGTTGACGCCGTCGTTGATGAAACCACCCCCCTTACCGTGGCGACTCGGACCATTGGCGTTACCTCCGGTGATAATGAAGCCATCCAGGCGGGCATTGTGGGCACCGGTCACCACGTGATAGACGTTATCCTGCACCTCTCCCAGGCGCCCGATATCACCGCTGAGCACGGTCGGATTCTCCTGAATACGCCGCTGCTCCAGACGGTTCTCACCGCCACGAAATCCACCATAGAGCGCGACACCGGGCTTCAGAGTGAAGGAGGCGCTGCGGTGGCGCGTGCGCGTTGGTGTGTAGATCCCCGCCGCCACCCGAATCTGACCGGTATAGGTTTTAGAGAGTGCCTCGTCCAACTGCTTATAGGCGGTGGCCCAAGTACGGCCATCACCGGAACGGACAACCCGGCTATCCACATGGACGATGCCATGACCGGCTGCCTCGATCTGCGGGGTGTGGATAACGCTCGCCGATAGAAACAGCAGCAGTACCAACACCCCTTGTGATCCAAGACCCAGAACGGTAGCAAGAGAGAACGGTCTCATCGTCCACCTCCTCTACGGTGGCTGCGCAGCGGTTTGGCGCTCCCTCCCGACTGTAACGCCCCCATATCGGAACGCAACCGCACCACACCATTGAGATCGTGACTGGAGCCTTGCTCCGCCGCCCCTTTTCCTCTGGCCGGTGAACGCCGGGAGAGACGATAATCCCCCTGTTTCGGGTTGACGAAGAGAGGATCACTCGTGAGGTTGCCTTTCCCCGGCCACCCTCCCTGAACCGTGCTAAAGGAGATGTGCGCTTCGCTCTCATGCCAGTTGGCCACCTCTGCGGGCCCCACCGTCGCGACCCGATTCCCCCAGAGAATCGAGTTGATCACCACCGGGGCGTTAGCACCGGGTTCCCGTCCCTGGATCATGGTCCAACCATACGACCCCTGATAGAGCGCCGCCCCCAGATCCTCGGCAAGATTACCCGTGAACGTCGTGTTGACAATGGTGGGAGAAGAGCTGCCGTCGTTGGAGATGGCTCCGCCCCGAACGGCATGGTTGCCGACAAAGAGTCCGTTGACGATCAGCGGCGAGGCTCCGAAGTGGTTGTCGATCCCCCCACCCTGCCAGCCGGAGCGGTTGTTCTTGAAGATCACGTTGATCAGATGCGGTGAGACCCCCAGATCGTTGGCCAGTCCACCGCCCCGCTCCAGGGCATGGTTGTTTTCGAAATGGACATTGATCAGCGTCACCGTCCCTTTGCCGACACGTCGACGATCGGAGACGCTCTTCTCGGGGCCGATGATGTAGAGCCCCCCACCCTTCACGGCATCGTTGTCACGAAAGAGTACGTTGCGCACCCAGGGGGTCGTACCATCGATCAACATGCCCGCCCCGACGCCCGGCCCCGCCTTGCGAAGAAGATCCGCCGCAGACGAACGTGTTTCGAGACCGCCGTTGTTGCCACTGCTGACGGCTCCGCCACGGGGCACACACACCATCACCCGTTCCCGGCTCATGGCACAGCTCCCCGTCAAGGCGCTGTTTTCACTCTCCACGGCACAGACGCTGCCCAGTTTCTGACTGCGACAGGCGTGGACCGCCTCTTTGGTCGGAGAGCTTCCCCACCGCTGGCCGAAGGCGTTGCGCTCCTCGATGATGCCGTTGCCCTGTTCGACGATGAAACCATCCAGGATCGCCCCATCGGCGCCAGTCACCACATGGAAGAGATTGTCGCTCTTATCTCCCTGCCGACCGATATCTCCGCTCAGTATGGTCGGGTACTTCTCCCAGTTG
This sequence comes from Magnetococcales bacterium, assembly GCA_015231265.1. GTDB lineage: Bacteria > Pseudomonadota > Magnetococcia > Magnetococcales > JADGBX01 > JADGBX01. The sequence continues at coordinate 6,150 of JADGBX010000069.1, forward strand.
CGTTGCGAAAAGCGGTGTTCCGTCCCGGAAAACCCTCCATAGAGCCCCACCCAGGACGGCAGTTTGAAGCTCCCTTTTCTGCCCTCCCCTTGGTCGGGGGTGTAGTGTCCTCCGGCGACCCACACCATCTGGTTGCGCCGAGCAGCGGCCAATCCCTCCTGCACAGTGCGGAAAGCGCTCTTCCAACTTCTGCCGTTCCACGGCCCTTTGCGATTGGCACCATTGACGAACACCACGCCACCCCGTATCGACGCATGTTCGAAGGCAAGACCCAACCACTGGGCATCGGCCCGATACCGTGCCGCCTCACTGCCAGCCGGCAGAAACAGCAGCAACATGGTGACAATAACGGGAAAAAAAATCCCCTTCTGCTGGACACACGATCCGAACATGCAACCTCCACCCTGATGGAGTGCGCCCACGGCGCAATATGGGATACAGCAATGAGTGAATCAATGATATGATTGTGTTTCAATCAGTTAACAAATGAATGTCGTGTCGCTGATTCTGGATCCCCTCTCCTGAAACAGCAACAGCAATAGTCTCTTATCGGTCTGGCGCATATAATGCTTGATTGAAAGATGGTCCCTGATTCACGAATAGTGATCCCGTGGATGGGGAATAAAGAGTGATCGGCAGTCCGCTGGACTGCTCTTTTGACGACACCTCTTGCAGACGGTACGGTGCCATGGCAGGTATGCAGCCCTCTTCGACGCGTAAACAGATGCAGGACAGCGACGCCTTCAACAGCGATGAGCAAACCGCCACGGTGTTGATGCTCCCCCTGGAACCCCGGATTCTGCTGGATGCCGCCGGTCTACTCTCCGCCCTTGTCGATTCACCCGACAGCCGGGAGAACGGCAGCGACACCTCCTCCTGCGACTGCCTACCATTCACGACCACGACCGACAACGGTACGGAATCCACCCCGTCTGCCGACACTCTGGCCACGTCGCTCATGGGCTCCATGAACGGCACCCGGGAGATCATCTTCGTCGATGCCGCCGTTTCCGACAGCGAGACCCTGCTCTCCTCCCTGCCCTCCGGCAGCGAGCTGATCATGCTCAACCCACAACAGAGCGGTGTGGAGCAGATCAGCCGGACACTGGCGCAACGGGATGGGCTGAGTGCGATCCACATCGTCTCCCACGGTGATCCGGGACGGTTGCTGTTGGGCACCGATACGCTGGATAACGCATCCCTCTCCTCCCATCAAGAGAGCCTGGCCTCCTGGGCGGAAGCGCTCACCACGGAGGCGGACATTCTGCTCTACGGCTGCGACGTGGCCGCCGGTGAATCGGGAGAGAGACTCCTCTCGGCACTGGCTGATATCACCGGTGCCGATGTCGCGGCATCGACGGATGCCACCGGTTCTCAAGATCAGGGTGGTGACTGGGTTCTGGAGTCCGAAACAGGCGCCATCGAAACCACTCTGTTTGCCTCACATCAGGCGCAGTCACTCTGGTCCGGCCTGCTCTCGACATCCACGACAAATGTCACCATCACCCAAGAGTTTGCCCCTGGAAGCACGTCCGACTATGACCACTTCGGCGCTGATGTGGATGTGGATGACTCCTGGGCCATCGTCGGCTCGCAATGGAACGACAACGGCGGTACTGAACGGGGTGCTGCCCACATCTTCAGCCTCTCTTCTTCCCACTCCTGGGGAGAGTCGGCAACGCTCAGTGCCAGTGATGCGGAAAACAACGACTACTTCGGTACGACCGTGGCCATTGACGACTCCTACGCCATTGTTGGTGCCTATGGCGAAGATGGCAGCGGTACGGATCGAGGTGCCGCATATATCTACTACTACAACGGTTCCTCCTGGAGCCAACAGGCGAAGCTGACCGCCTCCGATGCTGCCGATAGCGACATGTTCGGCGTGACAGTGGATATCTATAACACGAATTCAGGAGACACCTATGCCGTGGTCGGTGCCACCGGCGACGACTACTCCGCCAGCAATACCACTGACCGTGGTGCCGCGTATGTGTTCAAACGCAGCGGCACCTCCTGGTCCCAGGAGGCGAAGCTGACCCCTGATGATGCCAGCTCCGCAACGGCCTCCTACTTCGGCAACTCCCTTGCCATGGCCAACAACACGGTACTGGTGGGCGCCACCGGGCAGGGTGCAGGCGGTAACGGCCAAGGCCAAGTCTACGTCTTTGAGTATCTCAACAGCTCCTGGTCCCAACAAGCGACCATCACCGACACCTCCCTCGCCGCCGGCAGCCATTTCGGCCAATCGCTGCACATGGACGATAGCGGTTATGCCGTCACCGGCAGTGAGATGGTCAACACCAATGGCACGGGTGCCGGGGCGGCGTATGTGCTACAGCGCAACAGCAACGCCTCATGGTCCATCGCCCAAACCCTCTCCTCCTCTGATATCAGTGCCGGCGATGCTTTTGGCTACAAGGTCCGTATTGATGATGGCATCATTGCCGTCAGTGCCGATTTCGATGACCACAGCAGTGTGACCGACGCCGGTGCCGTCTATCTCTTCGATATCAGCGACAGCACCTGGAAGCAGTTTGCCAAAGTCGTTGCTGATGATGCCGCCGCCAGTGACAACTTCGGCTGGGGGCTGGGGATTGATGACAACATGCTTCTGGTCGGATCGTACAACCAGGATGGCGAACAGACCGATGATGGCTCGGTCTACGCTTTCCAGATCCACGATGAAGTTCGGCTCTTCGATGATGCCACCAGCACCCTCACCAACCCCAGCAGCACCTATCTGACCGGCGGCAACTATGTGCAGGCATGGGAATTCAGCGGCGGCATCTACTCCTCGATCTTCAGTTACGACTCCTCTACACAGAGCTTCACGTCGGTCAACACCGGCATTACCGCCACAGCCTCCGGTGGCAGTGAACCGGTGGTTGCCGCACTGGGCAACGGTGGTTATGTCGTCACCTACACGAAATCCACCGACATCTACGCCACCATCTACGACGCCTCGGGCACAGTGACCGTCTCGGAATTCGTCGTCAACCCCACCACCTCCAGCACCCAGGATATTGCCGATGTGACCGCCCTCTCCGGCGGTGGTTTTGCCGTGGTCTGGAAGAGTGATCACAGCGGCGACTATGACATCTATGGCCGCACGTTCAACAACTCCGGTTCGGGAGGATCGGAAATCACTCTGGTCAATGAAGCGGGCATAGGACTGACCAATCCGGTGATCGCCCCCACCTCCAGCGGTGGATTCGTCCTCGCCTGGGAGAACACCAACGGCGGCAATCACGTCTATAAGAATGTCTACGACTCCTCCGGCACCGCTCTCTATACCGCCGGCAAAGCATTCAGCTCTCACTCCGACTCCTACAACGCCGAGATCGCCGTCTTCTCCGACGACAGTTTTCTCATTGCCGTCAACAGCGTCAATGGCGCTTCCAACATGGATATCCATGCCCAGCTCTACGCCTCGACAAGCGCAGTCAACGGGAGCTCCTGGATCGTCAACACCACAACCGCAAACGTCGAGACACTGCCTTCGGTCACGCTTCTCTCGGACAATAACGCTCTGATCGGTTGGCAGGACACCACCAACGGTATTCTCTACGGACGCCTCTACAACTCTTCAGGCACGGCTCAATCCGGTGCATACGCGATCAGCTCTCTGCACTTCGGCAGTCAATCCAGCCTCGATCTGGCACCGGATAAAAGTGCAGGGTTCACCGCCTCCTGGGCTGGGCTGATCAACTCCGACAAGGATATCTTCGCCAATCACTTTTCCGTACCCACGGTCAGCTTCAATCAGAGTGTTTTTGAGTATTACTATGAGACCGACAATTCCTTAATCGTCGGCCATCTGTTGAATGTGGAGGGTGGGGGAAGCTGGTTTGACGATCACTCTCTCTCCACAACCCTCACCTTCTCCTGGGATACGTCCCGAACGAACGATGTCCTTGGGATTCACAGTGCGGGAACATTCCCCGACATGATCTATTCGGATGGCAGCAAGATCTACTACTCCGGTGAAGAGATCGGCAGCTACACGGGGGGATCTGGTGGATCAGATCTGGTGATCACACTGACCGAAACCGACTCGATGATCGGCAACGCTTTAAAGAAGGCGATCTACTTCTCCAATACCGACGCCAACCCGACTCTTTCCGATAGGACATTGACGGTCACTTTCAAGAACGATCAAGGTATGAGTGGCTCGGCAAGCATGATCGTGCGGTTCAAGACTCACAGCACCACTACCAACACGAATAATCAAGACTCTCCCCAAACCAACAACGACCCCTTTGCTCCCGGACCGGATGGGCCGGGTCCCGATGGTCCAGGCCCTAATGATCCCGCGGTCGATGGCCCAGGAGACGGTCCCCTCGGTCCTGATCCCAATGACCCCCTTGGCCCAGGTGCCGATGGGCCGGGTCTCGATGGGCCGGGTCCTGATGACCCCGGAATCGATGGGCCGGGCCCGGATGATCCAGGCGCTGATGAACCGGGTCAGGACGGGCCGGGTCAGGACGGGCCGGGTCAGGACGGGCCGGGTCAGGACGGGCCGGGGGCCGACGGACCACCGGTTCTATTGGATGAGAACGGAGAACCTGTCCTTGATGCCGAGGGGCGGCCCATTCCCGTCGATGCCGAAGGCAATCCTCTCCCCAACGGCCAGGAAGGCGCTGAAGGGGGACAGAGCGGCGGCGAAGCGGGTGATGGTGGAGACGGTAGTGGAGGAGAAAAAGTGAACCCCCAGGGCGGCGCTGAAGGCTCCGGCACACAAGCCTCCGGCCAAACCTCGCTGCAACAGCAGCTCCTCGGAGGCGATCCCAATGCCGTGGTCACAAAATCGGACATCGACGCCTTTACCTCCAGCCTGATGAAAGTTCTCAGCTGCGGTCAATAGTGGATGAGGGGCTGACGCAATGCCGGACACTCTCCAGCACGACACTCGCAGAGATCTCCCAGAAACAGTCTCAGGAGCAGACTGGCAGCCGTTGCTGTGGTTGATTCTTGCAGTGTCGGCCCTGCTGCTGCTTGCCAGACCCGCTGAAGCCAACCATCCTCACCCCTCCATTCTCACTGCTGACGAACAGGCGTGGCTACAGGAAAACCCCGTGGCCCGAGTCGCCAACGAGGACGACTGGCCCCCTTTCGATTTTTCCGTCACGGGAGAAGCGCGCGGCTACTCCATCGACCTGTTGCGTCTGGTCGCCAAGAAGACCGGCATCACCTTCGACTACATCAACGGTCACACCTGGAACCAACTGCTCCAAATGGGCAGGGAGCGCACACTCGACATCTTTCCGGCCATCTGGAAAAACGCCGAACGGGAACAGTTTCTCAGCTTTACCACCCCCTACATCGACACGCCGCATATTCTGGTGGTCCGGGAGAGTGAAACCGACATCCGCACCATCGACGATCTACGTGGCAAGCGCTTGGCTGCCGTCGCCGGATACGCCAGCACCGAACTAGTCAAAGAGTATTTTCCGGAGATTCACCTGATCGAACTGGACAAACCGGCTGCGGGACTGCGTCTGGTCTCCTATGGTCAGGCCGATGCCTACCTGGGCACCCTGGGCTCCACAACCTACGAGATACGCACCCGCCTGATCACCGGTCTGCGCATTGCCGGCGAAACCACTCTGGGCGGACGGGTCACCATCCGCAACATGTACGTCGCCGTCCGCAACGATCAGCCTCTGCTGCACGACATCATCCAAAAGGGGCTTGATGCCATCACGCCCGAGGAGCATCTGACACTCCAGAAGAAATGGATCACCCTTCCCGGAGCCACCGCCAATCTGGACGCCGCCCTGACTGAGGACGAGAAACGGTTCTTGACGAAGAAACGCCGACTCAGGATTGCGGTGCAGCCCTGGGAACCGTTGGTTTCACTCTCCGATCACACCATGGGCGGTCTGTTCAATGACTATCTGAAGCGCCTCTCCTTCTCACTGGACAATAGCCTGCGCTTCATCGCCAAGATCCCCGGAACCCCCGAGCACACCCGGGACACCCCCATCGATCTCACCTTGCAGTTGGTCACCGGCGATCCCCAAGCGTCACAAACGGAACACAGCGAACCCCTGCTCTCCATTCCCATGGCCATCGTCACTCGCCACGATGTCGCATTCATCGAGAGCATCGACCAGCTTCAGAATCACACCATTGCCGTCACCACCCACCTGGGACTGAATAGCCTGCTGCAACGACGCGCCCCACTGCTGACCATCGTACCCGTCAACAGCGTTGAGGAGGGTCTTGACGCTGTTGCGAAAGGGGACCACCACGCCCTGATCGATCTGGTGCCGGTGACCAAACATCGGCTGGCAACCGGCAACTTCCCCACTCTGAAGATCTCCGGACTCATGGAGGAGAAAGCGGATGTGGTTTTTCACTTTCACAATCAGGACCCCGTTCTGAGAAACGTCCTCAACAAGGCGATCACAGCCATCACAGCCGATGAGCGGGAACGGCTCTACAGCCAGTGGACCACCTTTCACGTTGCCGAACGCACCGATCTGACTCTTCTGCTCTGGACAGCCGCGGGTTTCTCCATCCACCTGCTGCTGGTTCTTGCCTGGAGCACCTCCCTCAGAGCCCAGGTGACGCAGCGGGTCAAAGCAGAGGAAGCGATGCGTCTGGCCAAGGAGGAGGCAGAGGCGGCCAATCTGGCCAAAAGCGAGTTTCTCGCCGTCATGAGTCATGAGATTCGCACTCCGATGAACGCGATCATCGGCATGAGCGATCTCCTGGCAGAGAGCCCTCTCAACGAAGAGCAGCACAATCAGGTGCGGGTGCTCTCCCATGCCGGCGATATGCTGCTTGCCCTGATCAACGACATCCTTGATCTCAGCCGTATCGAGGCGGGAGAACTGGAACTGGAGGGCGTTACCTTCGATCTGCATGAACTGCTGGAGAATACTGCCGATGTTCTGGCTGTCCGCGCCCGCAGGGCGGAGCTGCAACTGGATCTGCATATCGCCCCCGACCTGCCGCATCGGGTTACCGGCGACTCGGGACGTCTGCGTCAGGTCTTGATCAACCTTCTGGGCAATGCGATCAAGTTTACCGAGCAGGGCCGTGTGATCCTCCATGTCACCTGGCAGGAGGAGCGGTCGCTGTTTCAGTTCTCGGTTCGTGATACCGGCATCGGTATTCCCGCCGCGAAGCTCCCCTTCATCTTCGACGCCTTCAGCCAAGCCGACTCCTCCATCACCCGCCGCTTCGGTGGAACGGGTCTTGGCCTGACCATCAGCCGCCGCCTGGTCGAGGCGATGCTCGGCACCATCGACGTGACCAGCACGGAAGGTGAGGGAAGCCATTTCCACTTTTCCCTTCCTCTCACGGTCGCGGATGCTCCGAACCGCCCCCGACACACTCCCCCCGATCTGGCCGGTATCCGTGTGCTGATCGTCGATGATCTGCCTGTCAATCTCACCATTTTGGAGGAGTTTCTGATCGATCTTGGTGCTGATGTGGATATCGCCTGCGGCGGCATCGAAGCGATGGAGGTGATCAGCGAGATGGCAGAGCGTCACGCCCCTCTCGATCTGATTATTCTCGACAATCGCATGCCGGTTATCTCCGGTTTTCAGATTGCCGAAAAACTACGCAGCTACTCTG
>JADGBX010000006.1 GCA_015231265.1 Magnetococcales bacterium
CACATTGAAGTGTGTAAGTGGCACCGGACCTAAAGCCGCACAAACCCTCCGTCCCCAAAAAAGACACCGCGGAACCCATGGTTCCACACCTCCTTTTAGGGGGAAGTATGGCCACGTCATAGGCAACGGCAAAGGAAAAGCACTGAACTACCCGAATTGGGGCAGCTCAACCGTAAACAGATCGCGGCTCTTGTCGGGGTTGCTCCAATGAATCGAGACAGTGGTCGTTTTCAGGGGCGACGCTCCATCTTTGGTGGTCGCGCATACCTCCGTTCCGTCCTCTATATGGCCACGTTGATTGCAACCCGACACAATCCGATCATCGAAGCCTTCTATCAACGCCTGCTCAACGCAGGAAAATGCAAAAAAGTTGCCCTCACCGCCTGTATGCGGAAACTCGTCACCATACTTAACGCAATGGTGAGGGATCAGTGCACCTGGGAAGCGCAAAAAGCCCTTCCCAAGTAAAGAATCAACACAGTTGCTGGACCTGGGGAGATCACCCCTTCGGGGCTTGGTCAAAGTCCAAAAATCTGTTGGTTACATGTACAGATTTGAGTTTGAACAACTATAATAATAGATTTGTAAGGACGCGTTGTTGTGGTGCATGAAGAGCCAAACCATTCCGATTGACCAAAGACTCCGTGCACCAAGGCAGAAATGTATTCCTGATTCAGGGTTAGAGGCACTGCATGAGGCGTTGATTCAATGTGGTAAGAGTGTCTGAGGGACGTGTGCTGAGGATACTTTCCGTGAGGGCGCTGTAGGCATTAAAAAGTGTTGTTGCATCGTTTGGTCTGTTCAGCTGTTCCAGGCAGAGCATTGTTTGATGACATAACTCTTCAGAGAGCGGGGCGACTTCTCGTGCCCGTTGCAGGTATTCAAGGGCATGATCATAGCGGTTGGTGTCCATCAACACTTTCCCGAGTCTCTGAGCATGACGAATATACTTGCGCTCAAGGGTGTCACGAAAGACCTCAGTGAAAGGCGAATTGTCCAATGTATCTAAAAAATGCCCTCCATAGAGCGTTATCATGGCACTGCCCAGTGCGATAATCTGCTCAATTGTCTCCTCTTTGCTTGTTCCAGAGATGTGTTGTGCCAACAGGGGCGATAGGGTCTTGAAGGTGGACTCTAATGCCCATGTATCCAGCCAAAACAGAGAAGGGTTGATGGAGATGCGGCCACTTTTCAGAATCAATGCCTCATGCTTTCCAATCACCTTTCTCAAGCGGTGCAGCGTACTATCAAACACCCGTTTCGCATTGTCTCCTTCTGAGTCGGGCCAGATCTGATCCATAATGGTTTCGGCAGGGACTTCACGTCCTCCACGGGCAATAATGGAAAGCAGTAATTGCATGGGTCTTCCCATACCCATTTTGCCTTTTTGTAAGGGCTGACCCTGACACTCAATGATGAAATTGCCAAGAGTACGCACTGTAAATTCAGGGAGGGTGTGTCCTGGATTCAGTGTTTGAAACAGAAGGGTCGGCGATGTGTTATCGCGATCAAAGAGAGTGTTACTGTCAGTAGATGTTGGAGGGGGCGCAATAGTAGGAGGGGAGGTTATGGATTGTGGTGTTGCATCAATCACGGTTGCAAGATGGAGCCAGAGTGTTCCCGAGAGTGAACCGTTAAAAGAAGCTGGAGAGAATAGAACATGTTCCTGAATAACCTTTAGATTATTCTGGCTATCTTTCAGTGATAAGTGATGCGATTTTGAGAGTATTGCGTCCCGCGTCACGTCCTTACCACCAGAAATGTCTGAGTTCTGCAATTCTGAGATGGCGTTCTGGCCATCGGCATGTGTGATGGTTGCCGCAAGTTGAGAATACCTTCTGGGGCTGCTGTCCCCTCCGCCAGTATCGAAGACGCGATACACTTCATCTAAGAGTTTGCCGCAGGCCTGCTCTGACGACCAGCCGGTAATCTGTTCTGCTGTTGTATTGATGAAGACGATTCTACCGTTGGCAGGATCGACGGCAATGACACCGGTAGGGCTGATTTGAAGGTTGCGCTGCAATGCGTTACGTTCGCTGAAGAGACGATGTCGTTTTCCGTGATTGATCAAGGCCAATTCAATATTGGTGGAGAGTTCCGTCTCATCAATGGGTTTGATCAAATAGGAATAGGGCTCTGTGAAGGTTGCCCGTTTGCGTGTATCCCTATCAGAAAAGGCCGTCAAATAGATGATTGGGATATCAATCTGTTTCAGAATATGCATGGCTGCATCAGTACCACGCATCTTGCCTTGCAGTTGGATATCCATGAGGATGATATCCGGTTTGGTGCGCAATGCGACGTCAACGGCCCGCTCTCCTTCTGCGACAATATCAATAATTGCATACCCAAGATCTTCCAATGTTACCTGAAGATCCATGGCAACGATGGACTCGTCTTCGACAATCAAAATGCGCTTTTTATGGGTCTGTTCCACAGCGTATCTCTTCCTGTCCTGGCTCACCTGTAATCTCAAGCACGAATAGGATCATCTGAAGGTGTGCAATCGGGCGCCTACAGCAGCGGACACGTGTGAAGGTGATCGTTGCGTTTGGCATAAATATGGTGTGTTTGTCATCTGAGCGGTAAATGGAAACGTACATTTCCAATATATATTTAAAATGAACGCTCTATGCCCATATAGACGGTATGTATAGACAATAATGATGGGATATTGATCAGGTGGCGTCAATCGAAATTTGTAGTATTCCGATAACAAAGATGAGGATGGAAAGCATAAAAAAAACTCCGCCAGAAATGCCTGACGGAGTTTTTCCGAGTGCTTCAACAACAGAACTAAGCTTAGTGGATGGCTTTGTCGCCTTCTTTAAGCTCAGTGATGGCTTCATTCACCATCTTGTTGGCGTCGGTTTTGTTGACGCTTTTGTTGATCAGCTTCTCAGTCGCCAGCATGGCGATGTCAACGGCCATGGTTTTGATCTCTTCCACGGCTTTACGTTTTTCTTGATCAATGGCAGCAAGAGCCTGATCCTTGGTTTTTGCAAGCTCCTGATCAAGCTCACTGAGTGCCTGATCACGATGCTTCGAAGCTTCCTGACGGGCCTGTTCCAGAGTTTCAGCGGACTCTTTGGCAGCATCTGTGAGCTTCTGTTTATATTCGGTCAGAACCTTGTCCGCCTCTTCCCGCATGGATTTGGCGTTGGTAATTTCGTCCTCAATGGTTTTGCCGCGTGCGTCGAGGACTTGATTGACCGCTGGGATGACGTGCTTATTCAGAAGGTACATCAGGACCACGAACGAAACGACGGCCCAGAAAGCCTGTGAGCTGAAAAAGTTTGCGTCAAACTGTGGGAAACCTCCGGAGGAGGCCTCCGCATGTCCCTCAGCGGCCGCGGCTGCGTGCGCGATGGAGATCATGATCAGCCGCCTTTACCCATGATGATGAAGGCAACGACCAGACCGTAGAGAGCAACCGCTTCCACGAACGCGGCGCCGATCCAGACGTACTTGGACAGTGAGGATTCAGCGGAAGGCTGACGGGAGAAGGACTCGATCGCTTTACCAAAGATGTAACCGAGGCCGACACCGGTACCCGCAAAGCCAGCGGCTGCGAGACCCATACCAACAAGAGAAGCGGAGAGGCTATCCATGATTGTATTCCTCCAAAGCGGGGTAAATCGGAAATCGAATTTCCTGTGAGTTCAGATGACCGGCACGGTGTCACGCGTGACCGGGCGTGTCAATGCATGTGAATTGCATCGTTGATGTAGACGCAGGTCAGAATGGTGAAGATGTAGGCCTGGACCAGTCCGATGAAGATCTCAAACGCGTTGAACACGATGGAAAATCCGAACGGAATGATGCCACCCCAGATGGGCAGAGTCGCACAGTAGAAAAAGAGAATGCCCAACACGGTATGACCGGCTGTCATGTTTGCGAACAGACGAACAGAGAGAGAAACAGGGCGTGCCAGATAAGAGATTACCTCAATGGTGACCATCAGGGGCAAGAGCACCACCGGCAGTCCCGAGGGGACAAAGAAGCCGAGGAACTTGACGCCGTGCTTGTAGAAACCGAGTCCTGTGGAGAAGATGAACACCCCCATGGCCAGGGTTCCTGTCACAATCAACTGTGATGTGGATGTAAACGATCCTGGAATCAAGCCGATCAGGTTACAGAACATCACGAAGAAGAAGAGAGTGAGGATGCCGGGAAAGAACTTCTTGCCCTCCTCACCGATGACCGAGTCCACCATCCCTTTGACCAGCAGATAGAAGATCTCTACCAGACTCTGAAAGCGTCCGGGGACCACGGTCGCGTTGCGAAAAGCGAAAAAGAAGAAGGCAAAACAGGCGGCGACGGCGGCCCACATCCAGACAACTGAGTTGGAGATGGAGATATCGACGCCGAAAAGGCTCAGATCGACATAGTTCTTAATCAAAAAGTGGTGCAGTGGATCCAGTTTCGGTTCACCGCCGCCACTGGCCAGTGCCGGAGTGGCAGCCAGTGTGGTCAGGGAAAAGAGAGTCGTTGAGAGTACGTTGCGCATCCTGTGTTCCCACTCGTTCTTTCCGTTGATCCTGCCTTTAGAAGACCGTCAGGGTCGTTCAGTGGCTGGGATTGGGTGGCGTTGTATCGTCAACAGCAACAGCAGTGCTGTCTTACTATATATTATTCCGTACCGGATTTCGGTGTATCGGAACTTTTTTCCGTTGCTGACGTCTCATCATCAGCAGAAGCCGAAAACTGTCGGGCTTTGTCCGGGTTGGCCATGCGATAGACATTCAGCATGCCAGCCGCGAATCCAAGAAACGAAAACAGAGCGATGAACCAGGGTGTGGTATCGAGTGTTTCGTCCAGCCAGTAGCCTATGCCACAGGCGACAAGCACGGCGGAACCCATCTCTGTTGCGAGGCGAACAGCAAGTTGGCCTCCGGATAGCCCCGAGTTCTTCTGCGGTGCCTGGGTTTCAGTTTCTTTCATGGCTCCCGTCCAATCAAATCGGAGTTATGCTAAATAATGCGGGCAAAAGTGTCAACGTTTCGACCGACTGTTTTTGGGTTCCAGGCCCAGATCAGCCATTTTTTTTCGCAGCGTGTTGCGGTTGATGCCCAGAACGGAGGCGGCTTTCAAGCGATTGCCGCGTGTCTCCGTCAGAACGCGTCCGATCATGGCGTGTTCAACCTGACGCAGGATTGCTGCATGCAATCCCGTGGCTTCAAGGCCATCCAGTGTTGAGAAAAAACGATCTAATTCAAAGAGAATCGCCTGTTTGATCGATGGGGGTTCATTGGCGGAGATGGGTTGGGACTGGGTGGAGGTCTCGGAGGATTCGGGTTGGGTTCTGCGTTGAGGGCCGCTGAACAGGATGCGATCGGCAGCGATATTTTCGTCAGGGACCAGGACCATCAGTCGGTGAACAAGATTTTCCAGCTCTCGCACATTCCCGGGCCAATCGTGCCCCAGCATCCGTTGCATCGCCTCTCCGGAGAACCGTTTCGGGGGAAGAGCCAGCTCCCTGGCCGCCTTAGCGATGAAGTGTTCGACGAGCAGAGGGATATCTTCGGTGCGTGACCGCAGCGACGGGACGTGGAGGGGGATCACATTCAGCCGGTAGAAGAGATCTTCCCGGAACCGCCCTTCAGTGATGGCGGCCGGGAGATCCTGATGGGTAGCAGCGATGATGCGCACATTGCCGCGCAGAGTCTCCGTACCGCCGATCCGAGTGTAGGTACCCTCCTGCAGCACGCGCAGCAGACGAGTCTGGGCATCCATGGGCATGTCGCCGATCTCATCCAGAAACAGCGTGCCCGATTCAGCCCGTTCAAAGTGACCGGGGCGTCGTGTGACTGCGCCGGTAAATGCTCCCTTCTCGTGACCAAACAGTTCACTTTCGATCAGGTCACGGGGAATCGCCGCCATGTTGATGGCCGTGAACGGTCCTGAGCGGCGGGGGCTATAGGCGTGGACAGCACGGGCCACCAGCTCCTTACCCGTGCCCGATTCACCGTGGATGAGAACGGTCATCTCGGTGTTGGAGAGTCGACCGATGGTACGAAACAGCTCCTGAACGGCGCGGGAGGAGCCGATGAAGCCGTGGGAGCGGTCCGACTCAACCACCCGTCGCGACCGCTGTTTGGGGCTGGCTTTGGTGCGGGTGAGTGCCCGTTTGACCAGATCCACCAGTTTCGTGATGTCGAACGGTTTCGACAGATATTCGAAGGCGCCGCCTTCAAAGGCGTTGACCGCGTTGGAGAGGGTGCTCTGGGCGGTGATCACGAGGACGGGAAGATCCGGATGGCCCGCCTTGATCTCTTTGAGCAGGTCGAGACCGGAGCCGTTGGGCATGACGATATCGGTGATCACCAGATCGCCGCCGTGACGGGTAAGATGATCCAGAAGTCCCCGGCTGTCGGGAAAGGCGGCAACCTGATAACCGGCACGGCTCAACGCCTGTTCCAGAACAAAGCGGATCGCCTTGTCATCGTCGGCTACCAGAATGGTCTTGCCGGTGGTTTTGGTGTCCAGTTCGGACAGGGAGGAGGCGTAGTTGGGGTCGCTCTCATCGCGGGTACTTGGGTTGATCATGGCAGCGGGCTCCGATTGGCAGCGGGCAGACGCAGAACAGATACAGGATGGTGGTTCTATTCCGAGCAGGTCTCCGTTCCCGACCCGCTCTCTCAACCGATGAGGCCGTCTGTCGGCCCGGTTTTCTTACAGGAGACGTCTACCCCGTCATTCTCACCGGTTGCAGACAGCCTCGGAAATCATCGAAGCGACCGGTGAGAGATGCGGGCTACCCGCCCGGTGGGACGAGTGGGAAGAAGATTCGGAAGGCTGTCCGGCCACTTCGACTCTCCACTTCCAGGAGTCCGCCGTGGTCGTGAACGATCTTCTGGGCGATGGCCAGCCCCAGCCCGGTTCCCCGAGACTTGGTGGTAACGAACGGTAGAAACACCCGTTTGCGCAGTTCCGGGGGAATGCCCGGCCCATCATCACGCACCTCGGCAACCACATGACGGCTGCGTCGTCCCTGTTCAAAGCGCACTCGGTTGGAGATGCGTGTATGAAGGGAGACATGCGCTTCTCCTTCCGAGGCCTCTTGGGCATTCTTGACCAGATTGAGAAAGAGTTGGATCAGTCGATCCCGGTCCCCTCGAATCGGCGGCAGAGAGGGGTCATAGTCCCGGCTGGGTGATGGGCACCCTTGGGAGGTGATCCTGATCACGTGATCGAGAATCTCGTGGATATTGATCTCATCCTCGGAGGTGGCGTGCTCTTCGGCCAGGCCCAGCAGATTGTCCAGCAGTCGGCTGACCCGATCCACTTCGGTACGGATCAGATCGGTGCAGGCGGTACCCGTCTCCGAGTTGGCTTCCATCTCCAGAAGTTGTGCGGCGCCGCGAATGCCGGTGAGCGGATTCTTCACCTCATGAGCAACGGCCAGGGCGAGACTGCCCATGGAGTCCATGGTGTCGTGCAGGCGTTGGCCCTCTTCCAGACGTTCGGCAGCGCCCACCTCTTCCAGTTGCAGAAGGGTACCGACCGGGCTGCCGGAGTCATCATCGAGCAGGGGAACTGCGGTGAGCGAGACGGAGAGTCTCTGACCCGGACCGGGGCTGAGGCTGGCGTTACGCGCCCGGCAAGGCATCAGCAGCTTGCCGGCCCGTTCGATCAGATCGAGGGCGACGGGGTGGCCGGGCAGGATATGGTTCAGCGAACGTCCCATCAGGTGTCGTCTGGGTTTGCCCAACAGGCGCTCAGCGGCACTGTTGATGCGACAGATGCACCCGGTGCCATCTACGGCGACGATCCCGGTGGTCATGTGGTCTAGGAGAAAATCCAGCGGCAGGTCGGAAGAGGGGTTCGATGAGGATGATGGCGCGGGAAGATCATTATCGAAATCGAAGGGGTCGGAGATGGCGGTCATGGCTGGTGCGCTCCAAAAAGGTTGGAGATGGCGGTCATGGCTGGGGCGCTCCATTCCGGAGAGGGGGTGTCTGTGCGGTTGGCTGCCGGGGCGGTGTCACTGAGATAGTGTCGAGGATTTCCAGTGTCTCTTCCGGTGTGCGTGTGCGGTTGATACGGTTACGCAGAGTGGCGGCGTTGGGCAGCCCTTTCAGATGCCAGGCGAGATGTTTGCGGGCCAGGCGATTGCCGGTCACCGGACCGTGGAAGGCCAACAGCGCCATGAAGTGCTCCCGCCCCACGGCGAGACGCTCTTCGGGAGTGATCGGGGTCGGCTCTGTTCCATCGTTCAGAAAGTGGGCGATATCGCGGAAGATCCACGGATACCCCATGGCAGCGCGTCCCACCATCACGGCGTCGGCGTTGCTGGTGTCAAGCAGGGAGCGTGCATCGTGGGGAGTGCGCACATCGCCGTTGCCGATCACCGGGATGGAGAGACTGTTCTTGACTTCGCCGATCGCTTGCCAGTCGGCAGAACCTCGATACATCTGTGCCCGGGTACGACCATGGACGGTGAGTGCGGCGACACCGCACTGCTCCAGCCGTTTGCCGATCTCCATATAGTTTTTGCTGGAGGCGTCCCAACCCAGACGAATCTTGACCGTGACCGGTGTCTTGACCTCACTGCGCACCGCCTCCACAATCGCCGTGATGCGGTCGGGGTCGCGCAGCAGGGCGGCACCGGCACCGTTTTTAATGATCTTCTTGACCGGACAGCCCATATTGATGTCGATGATATCGGCACCACGCTCCACATTGAGGCGGGCGGCCTGGGCCATGATCTCGGGGTCGGAGCCGGCAATCTGAACCCAGAGCGGCTCTCCCTCCAGGGAGACCGATGCTTTCAGGCTACGCTCCGTGTGACGGATCATCGCTTGCGATGCGACCATCTCCGAAACGGTGAAATCGGCCCCGAAGCGGCGACACAAGGCACGGAACGGTGGATCCGTGACCCCGGCCATCGGCGCGAGAATTAAAGGTTTTTTCTTGTCATTGCACAAGAGTTGTGCAATATCGTCTCTGGTAAGATGGTTCACCGCATCCCGTCCACACATTTGTGCATCGAATCTAATCACTTTGTACCACAACAGAAACGGTATTCAAAACAAAATGCACAGAAATAAACCAAAAAAGCGTAACAAGGCGCAGAGGAAAACCGGCACAATACGCTATGATGGTCTTAAGAAACGCCATGATAAGAAAGATAAAATTCCATCATGGGCGGCAGATGTCCGCTTTGAACTCGGGGCGGCGAGGCCGGAGCAGTTTCCCGAGGAGACTGAGCCGGAAATTGCGTTTGCCGGACGCTCCAATGTGGGGAAATCGTCGCTCCTCAACCGCCTTTTCAATCGCCGCAAGATGGTGCGGGTGAGTCGAACGCCGGGATGCACACGAGAGGTGAACTTCTTTCGGGTTGGAGAGGTGTGGCGCTTCGTCGATCTGCCGGGATATGGGTTTGCCCGCGTTAACCTTAGCCGTCGTCAGGCGTGGGAAGAGGTGATGCAGGCCTATCTTGGCAGTCGTGGTGTGCTGCGCTTAGTGGTCGTTCTGATCGATATCAGACGCGGGGTGACCGATCTGGATCAGGAGATGTTGGCGTTTCTGGCGCATCATGGACTTCCAGCCCTTGTGGTGTGTACCAAGATGGATGCGGAACGCGGCAACGCCCGCCGCGCTACTCTGGACCGGATTCGCCGTGAACTGCCGGAGCTGGCACCGACGCTGGTGGGTCCGCCTCTTGCGGTCTCCGCTCGGACCGGAGAGGGGATGGGGCCGTTGTGGCACCGTTTGTCCGGGTTGCTGAATGTGGAGACCTCTTCCGAGTCGGTTACCGGCTCTGATCCGATCCAGGAGGAGGAGCCTTCCGAGTCGGTTACCGGTTCTGATCCGATCCAGGAGGAGGAGCCGTCCTGATGTCCCGACCGGATCAGCCCCCCAACTCCGTGAAGTGTGAGATTCCGCTTCAGCGTCCGGATCTGACCCGTAAGGATCTGGAGGCGGTGGCGCGAGCGGTACGGAGTCGGCGCTGGACCGATGCTGCCGCCGTTGAGATGTTGGAAGCGGCGTGGGCCGCTGCATGGGATGGAGAGTCGGGAGACGATGGAGAAAGTGGTGTTTCGGGATCGATGAGATGCGTCGCTTTTGCCACGCCTCAGGCACTGGTGCAGGCGTTGAAGGAGAGTCTTGGTTGGCAGGATGGGGCGTATGTTGTCTCCGGTCCGCTGCTGCACCCTGCGTGGCGGGAAGCGTTTTCGGCTGCCTGGATCCGGTTGGCTTATCGGGATCTTCAGCCTGAGAGTGGGATTCAGCAGGGTGAAATCGTTGCCCAAGAGGGGGGAGAGTGTGGTGGCGTTGTCGCCGGGATGCGCTCTTACCCGTTCGGGCAGGTTGCCGAGACGGTGGCGCCGACATCTCCTCTCCGCAGGGATGACGCATTCACGGTTCTTGATGATCTCTCCGGGGTGGTCACTCTGGATGAAGAAGGCGTTTTACCGGCGACGCCGTCGGGTGCACACCATCTTCGTCTGATGCTGATGACCGGGGACTCTCCGGTTCCGGTCGGTAATCTCTGTCTGGTGGCCGGGCGGGATTCCATCGTAATGGAGCGTCTGCAGCGGGCGCGGCGTCAACTGCCCTCCGTGGCATCGACGGCACTGGCTATCTCTCTGATACGGAACTGGCCGGAGCGGGCCGCCCGACGTCGGGCGCTGGCGAGCCGTTACACGGGGCTGATTCGCACCCGGGGATTGATCACGCTACCGGCAGCGGTCGAGCAGCGCCGCTGGCCGCTCTATCCGATTCTGGCTGCTGACGAGAAGATGTGTGATGCTTTGCGTGCCTTTCTACTGCGGGGTGGTGTCGCTTCCGGAGCCGTGAGCGGTTTCCGGATGCCTGACGTTTGTCGCGACGCCATGTTAATGAATCATATGCCGGGTGTGCGACATTTGGCATCGCACGGATTGCTCATTCCGCTCTACGCCTCCCTGACGGAGAGTCGGCAGAAACGCATCATCAATCGTCTCAATCGCTGGTTACAGAGAGCATCTTCATAAGAGTGTGCGAGATGGGAGTGGGGAGTGTCACCGGTTCCGGTCGGAATCGGCGCTCCTCTCCTCTTGAGCAAGCAGGTCATCCACCTTCTGTTTCGCCTGGGTGAGATCACAGCCGTAGACTGCCCGAGCCATCTCCATGGCGGCGATCATCCCGCCTTCTCTGGCCAGTTGGACGATCTGGGCATCGGCCTCCTTGCCGGGTTGGCGCACCATGGGTCGCTCCTGCTCACTGTAACGGAGTCGACCCGGAAACAGCCGGTTCAGTATCTCTGCCGCTTCGGTGATCTTCGGGTGGATACGGCTCTCCGGGCTGGACCAGGTGATCTTCAGGCGATCGCTGCCTTCCATCGTCACCGGATAGTGCTTGACGATGAAGGAGCCGGTCCGGGTGGTGATGCGTCGTTTTCTCTCGGCGTTCAGATGCCTCTCCAGGGCGGGGATTTCCAGAGCGGACAGGGTCACCAGCAGCGAGATGTGTGTATCGGTGCGGGTGGCCGTATTGAATTTCCGGTCCGCATTATCGGCAAAATTATCGATCACCTCCCGTTTCTCCTGCTGGATGGTGAGTCCGAGAACCGCCTCGCGGGGGATCAGGATCACACAGTCATCCTCTTCCGGCAGGCGGTGATTGCGATAGGAGCGAAATTTGACCGCCAGCCCTTTTTCTGAAGCGCGCAGAAGCCAGTTGGAGTCCCGAAAGAGCGCCGTCACCGTGCCGCGAAACAGGAGAAACAGCATGAAGGCAAACCCGGCTCCCAGCCCATAGGGCCAGACTGTCTGCAGGGGTTTCAGATCGGGATGGAGTTGATGAACGATGGGGATCAGCAGCAGAGCGAGAGCACTGCCGCCGAACAGCAGCGCAAAGAGAATCGGGGCAAAGGGGCGCTCGCGGAAGATCACCTCTCCCTGCTCATGGGGTGTCTGTTTCTCAGGGATAACGGTGAGTGGAGCTGTTGCCATGGGATCTCTCCGGTCCGTTAATGATGCGGCCACCACCTCACTGTTGCACAATTGGTGAGAAGAAGTGGATGGTATTGATAACGGGTTGGTAACGATCATGCGTTAATCCATGATAGCATGGCGCACGCATAAAACGGCAAAAAGGGTTCGGCAACAGGCCTTGGTCATCGCACGAATCGTAGCGTGAGTTTCAGCAGATCGTCATGGATGAGGAGGAAGCGCTAGTGTTATGCAACCGAAGAGAGCGACAGGTCAAGAATCGGGTACGGTTCGTTGTTCTGTGTATGGTCTTTCTGATCGGGGGCGCTGCCCCTTCCCAGGCGGTGGAACAGGCGGAGGCTCGCTCTATTTCTCTGCGTCTGCAACTGAAGTGGAAGCATCAGTTTCAATTTGCCGGATACTATGCTGCACTGGAAAAAGGGTATTATAAACAGTCAGGTCTCAGCGTTACTCTGGTCGAGGCGCAGGCGGGTGAAGAGCCGGTGGAGGCGGTGCTGCACGGCAATGCGGAGTTCGGGGTCGGTTCGTCGGATCTCATCCTGCAACGCAGCCGTGGCAAACCGGTGGTGGCGCTGGCTGCCCTCTATCAGCACTCGCCGCTGGTGCTGCTGGCGCGTCGTGATGCCGGGATCGAATCCATCCACGATATTCCCGGCAAGCGGGTGATGCTGGAGCACCAGGCAGGCGCTCTGCACGCCTATATGCGTCAGGAAGGGGTGAGGCTCGACAGTGTGATCCGCCATCCCCACACCTTCAATCCCCAATCTCTCATCGATCGCAAGGTGGATGCGCTGTCGGCCTACTCGACGGATGAGCGCTATCTGCTGGATAAATCCGATCTGGACTATCGTCTCTTCACCCCCCGTTCCGCCGGGATCGACTTCTATGCCGAAGTGCTGTTCACCACCCAGAACATGGTGGAAAACTCCCCTGATGTGGTGCGCGATTTCCGCCGAGCCTCGCTCAAAGGGTGGCGCTATGCCGTGGACAACCCCGAGGAGATCATCGAGCTGATTCTTACCCGCTATTCACAGCGACACAGCCGGGATCATCTCCGCTTCGAAGCGCGCAACGCGGCCCGTCTCATGGCTGCGGATCTGGTGGATGTGGGCTATATGAGTGAGGGGCGCTGGCGCCATATTGCCCAGACCTATGCAGACCTGGGGATGATGCCCGGTGGGTTCGATCCGGAGGACTTTCTCTATGATCCCGAGTACGATCCCAATCTGGTACGCCTCTACCTGGCACTGGGTGGCGCGTTGGCACTGCTGTTTTTGATCGGCGGAACCGCCTTCTATCATCGACGCCTCAACCAGCGGCTGCGGCAGGAGATCGCACAGAGGACAGTGCTCTCCGATAAGCTGGTGAAAAGTGAGGAGCAGTATCGGCACATGATCGCCTGGGCACCCTTTCCGGTGATTGTGGTCCAACACGATTCGGCACGCATCGTCTTTGCCAACGCCCAGGCGGAGTCGGTGTTGCAGATCGAAGAGCAGGTTCTGCTACAACAAGCGCTGAATGATCTCTTCGACAACCACGATGAGAAGGACCGCCTCTTCGATCTCTTATGTCAGAAGGATCATGTTACCGAGTATGAAGCGTGCATTCGCACCCCTGCACAACGACGTATCTGGGCCTATCTGTCTGCCAGCCTGATCATCTACAACAGTGAGCGGGCGGTGCTGTTGGCGTTCAATGACATCAGTGAACGCAAGGTGATGGAGGAGGCACTGCGCAACGCCAAGGAGGAGGCGGAGTTCGCCAGTCGGGCCAAGGCGGAGTTTCTGGCCACCATGAGCCACGAGATCCGCACCCCGATGAATGTGGTGATCGGACTGAGTGATCTTCTGCTGGAGACATCTCTGGATGAGGAGCAGGACGCCTTCGTGCGCAAGCTGCGCCATGCCGGTTCGACTCTGCTGGAGTTGATCGACAACATCCTCGATCTGTCGCGCATCGAAGCGGGCAGAATGGCGCTGGAGGTGGTGCCCTTCAACCTTGTCGAACTGCTCAGAGAGACCGCTTCTGTGGGGGAGATTCATGCCCGGAGTAAAGGGCTCTCCTTCCATCTCGAACTGCCGGAGAGGGCGCCGGAGTGGGTGAAGGGGGATCGCCTGCGACTGCGGCAGATCTTGCTGAATCTGCTTGGCAACGCCGTTAAATTCACCGAGTCCGGGAGTATTGAGCTCTCTCTGAAAGTGCGCGAGGAGGAGAGTCACAATCTTCTAATCTGCCTGACCGATACCGGTGTCGGCATCGGTCCTGAGCATCTGGAGACCATTTTCGACCGGTTCACCCAAGTGGAGTCCCACATGGGCCGACGCCATGGAGGGACCGGTCTTGGTCTGGCCATCTCCCGGCGACTGGCACAGTTGATGGAGGGACGGCTCTGGGTGGAGAGTGATGTGGATGTGGGCAGTACATTCCATCTGAGTCTGCCGCTGCCGGGGTGTTCCGAACCCGTTTCCAAAGCAGGTGAGGGTGTGGATGCGATAGAGGTGTCCAGTGCAACGGCTGCGCAGGGGATCAAAAGATTGCGCATTCTGTTGGTGGAGGATTCCGAGGATAACCGGGCGCTGATCCAGGCCTATCTGTCGGGTACGCCCCATGCGTTGAGTATCGCCACCAATGGTGAGGAAGCGGTGACACTGGTCAAACAGGAGACGTTCGATCTGGTTTTGATGGATGTGCAGATGCCGGTGATGGATGGGCATGCGGCCACCCGTGCCATCCGCCACTGGGAGCGGCAGCAAGGCCGAGCTCCTCTCACCATTATTGCTCTGACCGCCTTCGCCCTGGAGGGGGATCGGGAACGCAGTCTGCGCGCCGGGTGTAACGAACACCTGACCAAGCCGATCCGCAAAGAGCGCCTGCTGAATACTATTGCTGCCCATGCGAATCGTGGCGCTGACTGACATCCCACTGCAACTCCGCACCATGGTGTAACGCATTTTTTACGCCCGCACGCCATTGCTATTCATGCGAATGGTGCCAAGTGTGGAGCATCCATCTGTAAAATAACGCATTCTAGTGTAAATATTTTTTTCCACAATCATTGGTATTGTGAGGCTTGTGTAATCGTAATACAATGATTTTATTGTGATTGTTGAGTTGGTGCGGTTTTCGCTTTACTCTAAGAAGAAACTGTAGAGGCCGTTCCAAACTGCAGGGTGTTCGGTTGGTTGATTTCAGATGGTTGGCACATGTTGCTTCTTTGCCATGTCTGAGAGGGCTGCCGTAAAGGGGAATTCAGATGCATGACTCTTTCCACAGGATGGATCGTTGCAGGGCCGGAGGCTTCTCTCTGGTCGAAGTGATGATCACGCTGTTCATCGCTGCCACCTTCATCACCATGGCGGTGCCAGCGTTTCAGGAAGTTATCGAGGATACCCGAGCAACATCACAGATCAACACGGTGTCGGCGGCGCTCAATCTGGCGCGCAGCGAAGCCAACAAGCGAGGGGATGCCGTCTCCATCTGCAAAACGGACGACCAGTCCAGTTGCGGTGATGACACCGTCTCCTGGGCGGAAGGTTATGTGCTCTTTCTCAACAAGGATCGAGACGATCCGCCGGAGATCGATGCCGATGAAGAGATCATCCGCTATTTTCCCGCCCTTCCCGGCACCAGCACCCTGGAAGGGGACTGGGGCGGTTTTGCGGAAGGGGTTACCTTCCTGCCGGACGGCTCAGTGACTGAAACCGGGGTGTTCGTGGTGTGTCAGAACTGGGACCCTCACACGGCCAAAGGGGTGTTGGTGTCGTTGGTGGGACGTATCCGAACGGCTCGGGACAGCAACGGCGACGGCTATTTGGAAGACTCTTCAGGGAATGTCATGTCATGTTGGCCGTAATTCGAAACAGACTGCCGGTGCATCGCCGGTCTCATGCCTCTGATGGAGAGGCGGGTTTCTCGCTGCTTGAGATTCTGATGACCCTGACGCTTCTCTCCATCGGTTTTCTGGGTATTGCCAAGCTGCAGTTCACCAGTCTGCGCTATACGCAATCCTCCATGGCGCGCAGTCAGGCGGCGGTTCTGGCGGATGATATTCTCGACCGGATGCGTGCCAACCGTGACGTGGCCCAGGATACGGACGTGGCGGATGACGACTGTCTCTATGCCATCGCTCTGGCGGAGAGCGTGACCGATCCCCCTGACTGTATCAACGGCACCTGTACGGCAGCCAACATGGCCAGTTTCGACCTCTCGGAGTGGAAGACTGCCGTTGCCGATGCTCTGCCCAGTGGTGATGGATCGGTCAGCCGTAACGGCTCGGTCTTTACCATCACCGTCCAGTGGGACGACTCCCGGGGGCAACAGGCCGCCGCCACCTTTACCAGCACCTCGGAGTTGTGAGCATGAACACTCTGATACCCAAGCGCTGCGTCGGACGCGCTTCCAGCGAGAGTGGGTTTTCGTTGGTGGAGTTCATGGTGGCCTCGGCCATCGGCCTCTTCATGTTGCTGGGAATCATCCAGGCCATGGTGGGGATACGCACCACCACCCGTTTCAATGATGCCATCGAGTATATTCAGGAGGGGGGGCGTTTCGTGCTGTCGCAGATGACCAAGGAGGTGCGCATGGGAGGCTATGCCGGCTGTGTGCCCAACCTCGCCTGCGACAGCGGTGATACCCGTTGCGTCAACTCCCTGATCAACACTGCGGGAGTTGATTATACCGGTACCATGTTTGATCTGACGGTGGGAATCGGCGGTTGGGACTATGCCGCCACCTCTCCGGGGAACACCATCGATGTTTCGGATCTGGACCCTGAGGATGAACCGCTGGACAACTGGAACGACATGGATGCCAATCCGCTGCACTCCAGCCTCCAGGATCTGGTGGTTCCCGGCAGTGATGTGCTGGTGGTGAAGTACCTCTCCGAACTCTCGGCGTTGACGCTCTCCGCAGCACCCGGCATCAACGACACGCTCTTCTCTCTGACCAGTGCCAGTGATGTGGAGGACGGGACGCTCGTCGCCATTTCCGACTGCACCGGAACCAACATTTTTCAGAACCGCAGCGACAGCACCGAGAGCCAGCTCTCCCGGGCGTTCTCCACCGATTCACCCAGTCCCGGCAATGTAGATCCCACTGCCAATGCCCTGACCCACAGTCCGACCACCACGGCGGAGATCCATCAGTTCATCGTCAAGATCTTCTATGTGGGGGAGGGGGGATCCGGAGAGCCGACACTCTACCGGACGACCTATGAAGGGGGAACGCTCAGTGATCCGGTAGAGATCGTCGAGGGGGTGGAGTCGTTGCAGATTCTTTTCGGCATCGATACCGATTCCGACGGGGTGCCCAATCAATATGTGGATCCCGACGGCGTGGGGGCCGGTGATGTGATCATCTCTGTCCGTCTCAGCTATCTGGTGCGCAGTCTGGACGCCGTTCGGGACGATGTGGATACGAACACCTACCGGCTCGGGGGCTCTTCAGTCGCCACCGGTGTCACTGTCAATCCGGCTGATGATCAGCGCCTTCGGCGCATCTTCAGCACAACGATCCAGGTGAGGAATACGGAATGAGCACCATCCCTGACAGCCATCGCCCGGATTGCGGGAGCCGGGAGCAGAGTGATCAGCAGGGCTCCGTCCTGGTGATCAGCGTTGTGGTGTTGATGATCCTGTCGATCATCGGCATGCAGAATATGTCCACCTCCGTGGTCCAGGAACGCATGGCCGGTAACGAACGCCAGGTTCGACGGGCGTTCCAGGAGGCTGAAACCGCGCTGCGTGCCGGGGAGGAGTGGCTGGATACTCAGCTCTCGGAACCGATCGCCGTCGACAGTTGTGGCGAACCGCCCTGCTCGGTGTTCACCATCGACAGCGCCGACTACGACACCCACTACACCGATGGTGATTGGTGGAGCACCAACACCAACACCTACGACGATACCGATACCAACGCACCGCGCTATGTCATCGAAGAGCTGGATCAGGTGGAGCTGGAGGCCTCGTCCGGTGGGACTCTGACCATCGGCCAGGGCACCAGCAAACCTACGGGGACTACGCTCTACACCTATCGGGTCACTTCACGGGGGACGAGTCCTTCGGGCAATGCCGTCATCGTCGTGCAGTCCGTCTATGCGAGGGGGTTCTGATGGACGACGTAGCGAAGAGACCTTTACCGAACCGATACGATGATCATTTGAGGGAGAGTGCCATGTTTGCCATGTTCTCACCACACCGATCACTCCGTTCCGCCGCAACGGCGATCGTGGCACTGTTTGCCATCGTCGCACCGGCACAGGCGTTGGACCTTGCCGACAGACCGCTCTATCTTCAGACACGGGTCGACCCCAACGTCTTCTTCGAAGTGGACGATTCCGGCTCCATGGACTGGACCATTCTGACCACACCCTACTGGTACTACAGCAGTTATTGGAACTCGGGGGATACCACCTACGTCAGTAATGGCCTGTGGCGGGCCTACGACGGCTCCAGTAGACGGAGCTACACCTACTGGAAGGATATGGCGGACAACGCCTACGACAGCAGCAGCTATCCGGCATGGGATGGGGATAACGATCCCATCGACCGGGATTGGCGCGGTCGGGCCTCGGCGATGAATGTGCTCTACTACAATCCGCAGGTCACCTATGAACCGTGGCCCGGATTCCCCGACGCCAATTTCTATGCCGCCAGAAGCGATCCGGAACCGAGCTCTTCGGGTTACACCCGTACGGTGGATCTTACGGGATTCATCTATGAACTGGTCACGGATGATGCAGGATTCACCGGCGATAATCCAGCAGGCCCCACCAGCTACTCCAGTGGCGCCAACGATCTGGTGGATCTCTGGGATACCCATATCCGCTTCACGGTCAACGCCGCTTCAGTCACTCAGGACAGCTACGACTACACCGCCCAGACTGTGGGTGCCTGTAGCGGTGTCGACTGCATTACACCCACCATCACCAGCGTGACCAATACCGATGCCAGTACCACCAACGATGTGGATACCATCGGTCGCACGGTGGCTGAGGTGCAGCAGAATGTGGCCAACTGGTTCCAGTATCATCGTCGGCGCTCCTTCGCCACCAAGGCGGCCATCGCCAGTGTGATCACTACTTATCCCGACTATCGCTATGGTCTCAGTGTGATCAACAATCCCGGCACGCTGTTTAAAGAGATGCCGGCGGAAGGTGTGGAGGATTTCACCACCCACAACGATGAACTTCTGGAAGAGCTCTACGAATATAACTGGCCCGCCTCCGGTACGCCGTTACGAGAGGGGTTGCAGAATGTCGGCGAGTACTATGAAGGGGATCTGACCGACAGGGACAGCCCCATCACAGCCACCTGTCAGCAGAACTTCGCCGTACTCTTCACCGATGGTTACTGGAATGGCGATACCCCGTCTCTCAATCCCGATGATCAGGATGGAGATGGTGCCGACAATACCCTGGCCGACGTTGCCTATCGTTACTACATCAACGACCTGCGCGACGACTTGGCTGATGAGGTGCCCACCAGTGCCTTCGACGGTGCCAGCCACCAGCACATGGTCACCTTCGGAGTGGCCTTTGGTGTGACCGGGCTGCTGTCGGATACAGACAGTGATGGCTGGCCGGACGATGCCTCCACCGATGTCACGGGGGATGGTTTTCCCGATACCGATGGTGACTGGGGTGATCCCAACAGCAGCTGCTCCGACTGCGGCAAGAAGATCGATGATCTCTGGCACGCCTCGTTCAATGGTCGCGGTACGTTCGTCTCGGCCCGGACACCCCAGGCGGTGAAGAACGCGCTCAGTGATGCCTTGGCGGATATCGCCGATCGTACGAGTTCCTCTTCCAGTGCGGCGTTGAACTCCGGCTCCCTGAGCGATCTCTCCCGGCTCTATCAGGCCCGGTTCGACAGCGGCGACTGGAGCGGCAACGTGGTGGCCTTTCCCATCAGCACCGTCACCGGTGAGTTGGACGAGGATAACCCGGCCTGGGAGGCGCGGGATGTGCTTAATGGCCAGGATTGGAACACCGGTCGCGTGATGTACACGTACAACACGGAGGTCGGACAGGGTATCGCCTTCCGTTGGCCGGAAGATCCGTCCGATCCGGGTGGCTCCGAACTGACCACCACTCAGATGGCGCTTCTTGAGGATGACCCCGACACCGCGGTCGTCGATGACGATAACAAAGGGGATGAGCGTCTGGAGTGGATCCGGGGTAACCGAGATGACGAAGGGGTCGCCAGTGGCAAGTTCCGCCCACGCACCTATGTTCTGGGAGACTTGATTCACTCGGCGCCCACCTATGTATCCCCACCCTCTCTGGACTATCCCGAGTCTCTGGAGAGCTCGTCCTATGCCGAATATAAGGAGAGCTACGCCTCCCGTGATGCGGTGATCTATGTGGGCGGAAACGACGGAATGATGCATGGCTTCAAAGCCGAAGACGGTACCGAAGTGATGGCCTATCTGCCCAACGAGACCTTCCCCATTCTCAACGATCTCACCTCGAACTCCTATGGACACGCCTACAGTGTCGACGGTCAGGTGACGGCGGCGGACGTTTACGGAACGTACCCCGGCTGTACCGATGGGTCCAGTTGCTGGAGAACGATTCTGGTGGGTGGTCTCGGATCCGGTGGACAGGGGATCTATGCTCTGGATGTGACCGATCCGACCGATTATGTGGAGTCCAACGCCAACGAGATCGCCTTGTGGGAGTTTACCGACAGCGACGACTGCGTGGGGGTATGCGGGACCGACGCCGACCGCTATAAGATGGGCTATACGTTCAGCGGTATCTCCATCGTCAAAGCGGCCAACGGTGACTGGGTGGCCATTTTCGGCAACGGTTATAACAGTACCGACAACGACGGAGCCACGGCGTTGGAAGATGATGCGGTGCTCTACATCGTCAAGATCGAAGATGGTACGCTACTCAAGCGGATCACCACCGGTGGCAACGGACTGGCCACACCCGCCGTGGTGGATGTGGACAACGACTACATCGCCGACTACGCCTATGCCGGTGATCTCAACGGCAACCTCTGGAAGTTCGATCTCACCGATGCCGACCCCTCCAACTGGCAGGTTGCCAACGGCGGATCGGCGCTCTTCGTGACCGAAGCACCGGCTGGCGGCGAGTCCGGCTGTGTGTCTGAGGTGACCAGTGGCGCTTCACAGGTGGTGGATAACCGGGACTACAGCAATGTCAGCTCCACCGGGTCGTGGTCGGAAACCAGCACCTCCAACGCCTATAACACCTACTATCGCTATCACTATCCCGGCAGTGATGCGACCTTCACCTTCAATTTCGATCCCGTCTCCCAGACCGGAACCTACTCGGTTTATGGGTGGTGGAGAGGGTACTACAGACGGCACACCAGCTTGCCGATCGAGATCTATGTGATGTCCGGTTCCAGTACCGAGATCTCCAGTACCACGGCCACCGTCAACCAGAGTACCGATGGCCGACAGTGGAACTACATGGCCGATGTGGAAGTGGATTCGGGACAGTGGGTGAAGATCGTGGTGCCCAGCCGCAGTGAGTTCGCCGGTGACTCCTCCGAAGCCGATGCGTTCAAGATCCAGTTGACCGGTCTGTCGGGTACGGCGGACGGTATTCAACCCATCACCGTGCGGCCGGAAGTGAGTTCACACCCGGTGGAAGGGAGTTCCGGGTATATGATCTACTTCGGCACCGGCAAGTATCTGGAGGAGGATGACGCCTCTCAGACCTGCGTCTCCACCCAGAGCTTCTACGGGGTGCTGGATGAGGGATCACCAGTAACCCGGGATCAACTGCTTGGGCAGTCGATCGAGAGCGAACAGACGAATGTCACGTTCGGGACGCAGGTGAACGATGTGCGTACCACCAGCTCCAACGAGATCGACTGGTCGACGCAGAAGGGGTGGGTGCTCGATTTCGTCAATCCCACCGACAGTTTGAACCATGGTGAAAAATCGGTGCACTCACCGATTCTCTCCAACGGTCGGGTGATTTTCACCACCACCATCGCCTCCCAGGATGTGTGTTCGACGGAGGAGTCCGGTTGGCTCTATGAGCTCAACTGGGCGGATGGCGGCGTGCTTGAGTCCACCTTCGATCTCGATGAGGACAGTGAGTTCGATGATGACGACAAGACCACCGTCGACGGTGTCACCAAAACCGTGACCGCCAAGAGAAGTACGGTGGGTATCCCCACCACACCGAGTGTGCTTGAAGATCCCAATGCGGATCAGCAGTACAAGTACATCAGCGGATCACTGGGTGGTGCGCCTGAGAAAACCCGTAACTACTCGCCCAAGGTGGTGCCGGATGCCGGGCGGCAGTCGTGGCGGCAGATCTTCTTCTAAGGGGTGTGATTGGCGGCACAGGGACCGTTCCCTGTGCCGTCAGCGCCACGTGAAAGGCCCCATGTTGACGGGCTTGAACGGTATGAAATGACGACGACCAACAGCGAGGTCCAAACCATGCGTAACGCATCTCCATCGAGGATCTTACTCAGCGTTCTGATCACGATGATCTGTCTCTGGAGCGTTCCGAAAGCGCACGCGGATGAACATAAGGGAATCATCGATCACATGGACTATCAGACGGATCTGATCGTCGTGCGCGAAGGCGATACCGGATCCGAGAGTGACTACCGAAGCTATATGCTTGATCCGGCCGGGTCGGTTATCAGGAACAGCTCGGGGTATCCCCTGACATCGGGGGATATCGGGGTTGGTGATCTGATCCGGTTTGAAAGCCGTGCCGGGGTGACAGGTGCGGAGAAGGGGCGGACGATCATTACATCGATCCATGTCATCACGGCAGTGGATCGACCCGCCATACCCAAACAAGATTGAATCTGAAGAGAATCCGGGCGCTCCAGGATGTGTCGTGATACACACGCTGGAGGCCCAAGTGTAATGCCCATCGCCCAAGTGTGATGCCAATCGCCCAAGTGTGATGTCAATCGATAGTAAACTGAGGGAGTGATGACGTCCCATGATGAATAACGATACCACCTCATCCAGAGGATTTACCCTGCTGGAGCTCCTGATTGCTCTGGCCCTGATCGGAATTCTGACCGCTATCGCGCTGCCCTCCTATCGGTCACATGTTACGGATGCCCGTCGGAACGACGCTCAAGGGGCGCTGGTTCAGTTCGCTGCGGCCATGGAACGGTACTATACGGTGAACGACTCTTATCTGGGCGCTGCCGATGGCGGAGCCGATACCGGAGCGCCGGATGCTACTGTTTTTGCAAACGAAGCTCCCCTGGATGGTTCAAACAAGTACTACGACCTGACCATCGATGCCGCCACGGCCAGTTCGTTTACCCTGCGGGCAACGCCCAAGGGAGATCAGGACGGAAACGGATTTGTCGAGATGGATCACACCGGTGTCCGCCGCTGGGATGTCAATGACAATGGCGATGCAACGGAGGCGGGTGAGGACTCCTGGGAGTGATGCTTCTCATGACTGATCGATAGGGTTCAATAACGCTTGATTCTCACGCCCGATTGTTGAGAGGGTCTCAATGGTCGGGCGTTTTGCGGTCTGCTGCATCCCCTTGACGACGCGTCTCTCCTGCCTCTTAATGCCCCAAAGGACGTGACGAGCACGCTCCAGGTGTGTGTGATATGACGCAGTATGCTGTGTCATATCACTTATAATCACGTCGAGTGACTATAAAACACTTTTAAAAACAATGGTGTCTGAGTGGCCCGGACATTGCTCACGGTTACCAGGAATCGGAGGAGAAGCAGCGATGACCTCGCGTAAATTCAAAGTGATCTATTGGGGCCTGGCCCTTGTCGGTATTATTGTTGCCGGTGTCGCCTGGATGGAGATGAGCGCACTGGAAAAACGTCGGGCAGCGTCCGTGTCGTTGATACCCAAGGATCTGGCCGAGACACTGCTGCCCAAGGCCCGCCCACTCAAACCGTTTGCGTTGCAGAACCACGACGGTGGCCCCTTTACGGAGAATCAGTTCAAGGGTAAATGGGACGTTGTCTTTTTTGGCTACACCCAGTGCCCGGATGTGTGCCCGCTCTCACTGAGCATCATGGCGGAGGTGTTCAATAGCCTGGAGAAGAGTGATCCCCAGGTTGCCGAACACTATCGAGGGGTGTTCGTCTCGGTGGATCCCAAACGGGACGATCTCAAGATTCTCAAGGATTATGCCGTCTATTTTCATCCCAAACTGACCGGCGTGACGGGTAAACCGAAGCAGCTTCAGAACATAGCCCGGCAGATGAATGTCGCTTACATGGTCGAGCCGGGAGACAGACCGGACAACTATCTGGTCAATCACACCGCAACCATGTTTCTTGTGGATCCCCAGGGACGCTATGCCGGTGTGCTTCAGACCCCACATGAAGCGGATCAGATCATTGCCAAGTTGAAAAAGGTCATCGCATTTTCTCAACAATGAAGTGGTATCTGAACTACCTGAACAGGAGAGAGATCATCGTGAATACATGGCGTGAATATGGACGTTCTCTGCGTCTATTGACAGCAGTTGTTGCACTGGGTGGCGTCTTTGCCATCGGTACGGTCCAGGCCGGCAGCCATGGTGGTCATGGGGGTCATGAAGGACACAAAAAGGCAGGGCATAACTCCCACAAGGGTGTGCAAGTTCATGATGCCTGGGTTCGTGAAGCGCCGCCCACTGCCCGTGTTCTGGCTGCCTATATGAGTCTTGATAACAGCAGCGACAAAGCGTGTGCGCTGGTCTCCGTGGAGAGTCCCGATTTCGAACGGGTGGAGTTGCACAACACCGTGGTACACAACGGTATGGCGCACATGATGAAACAGGACGCCATCGACATTCCCGCCAATGCGTGGGCGCTTCTGGAGCCGGGTGGGTATCACATGATGCTGATCGGACGCAAACGCGCTCTGAAGGCAGGGGATACCGTTCCCTTGAAGCTCACCTTCCGTAACGGTAAAAGCCAAGAGGTGACCGCTACGGTGCGCAAGACCGTCGGTGGTGGGGGCATGAAGCACGGTTCCCATGCCGATCACAGTGGCCACATGGGGCACTGATTCAGACGTTGAGACAGGTGTCGGGGAAATGGACCGGAGTGTTGAACGCTCCGGTCTTTTTTTGGCGACGGTGTATGTGTGCTGTTTTAGGTCCGGTGCCGATTACTCACTTCAGTATGATGCCCGACATGCGGTGCCATCTCCGTACTCTTCCTCTCCAGAAATAACACCATCAGATCTTTTTTGGCGACGGTGTATGTGTGCTGTTTTAGGTCCGGTGCCGATTACTCGCTTCTGTATGATGCCGGACATGCGGTGCCATCTCCGTACTCTTCCTCTCCAGATATGAACACCCCATATCTCTTTGAGAAAAGAAGATCGCCAGTAGTGTACAGATTTGAGTTGGAACGGCTATACCGTTCGAAAAAAGATGGGTCAGAGTACCGTTGAGCGTTTGGAGAGCAGTTCACGCTGTCTGCGCACGATGTGCACGTGCAGCACGTCCAGGGAGGCGGTAGACATGTGCGTCGTCTGGCAGGCGATGCGGTAGCGACCATCCTCTTCCGGGGGCAACACGATGACCACTCGGGCCAGGACCGGGTGCAGGGTGTGTTCGGTCCCTTTCTCACTGAGCCCAAGCTGCATCAGAAGCGGAGCACCGGCTGGAATGATGTTGGAGTCCTTGAGAGTGCGGAATGCAATACCCGTGGCACTGATATTGACCGGATAGATGGTCATCAGCGGCAGGTTGGTGCGGTTGGAGACCACCGAGCGATCCAGATGGGTGAAATCCACCTTGCCCATGTCATCGAGAAGCTGCATCAGCACTTTGGCCAGATCCGGCTCCTTGCCCTGCTGTTTGCCGATCAGAGACGGGATCTGCTCCTGCAACCGCTCTGCCGAGACACGAATGCGTTCCCGTCCCTGGGCGGAGAGCAGGCGCCCTGTTCCGGCACTCTGGCGCAGAGCGGTCAGATACTCCCGCATTCTGATGATGATCATGGCGGATTCCGGCGAGAATCTCCGCATCTCGGTGATTTTCGACAGACGGAGCAGCATCCGGTAGAAGAGCGTCTCCTCCTGTTCGGTATTGGCGGCATGGACAAGCTGATGGATACGATCCCGCATGGCCGCCAACGGCTCCAGAGCCCGGGTACGGGTCGGACGCAGACGCTTGAGATTGCCGTCCAGAGTGGTGAGCAGATCGTCGAACTCATCCAGTTGAGCCCGTTCGGGAATCTCGTCATGCTCCTGAAACGCTGCTGCTGCTTTGCTGAACTCCTGCTCGGAGATCAGATGCCAGCCAAAGGGCAGATCGTCGTTGACCCGAAACGCTTCACGTCGGTTGGCACCATCCGTGGGAGGGGCGGGTTTCGGTTGTGGAGGAGGTGGGGCAGGGGAGACGACTGTCGGTTTTTGTGCCGGTTCGGGTTTTGGTAGGGGTTTGGGAGTGGGTTTCGGGACCGGTTTAGCCGCTGCAGCCTGGGCACGCGCCCGTCGCCGCATTGCAGTGACATGCCGGAGAATACGTCGTTTATTATCGCCCTCGGCCGAGGCGTAGGAGAGATCGACCCGTGTCAAGCGTTTCGGCCCTTGATCCGGAACCGTGCGCAACACCGTGGCGAAACAGCGCAGCGGCAGCGCCGCGTCACCCGTCAGGTAGATGTGGCACTCCAGATGATCCCCTTTGGTCGGGGCGTCCTCTTTCGTCAACCAGAGTGTGAAGCCGTTGGGCCCCACGCGGGCCGGCAGAGGCGTTGGTGTGGGGTTGGGCGATTCGGCCAGACCCGGTGTGAGCGTTGATACCAGATGGTCCAGCTTGTGATCCAGGGACTCCAAGGCGTGCTGAAGATGTTCTTGACTCTCATCACCGACTCGACCGCTTCGGGGCAGTTCCGCAGGGGTCAGGGCCGTCAGAGTAGTGACGTCCAGTGGAATGGTGCGCGCCAGGGGCATGTGGCCGTCATGGCGATAGCGACGACGCACGGTGGTCAGTGCCCGTTTTCCCGATAGACGCCGCCACCAGACGGGTAGAGTCACCCGAGAGACGGGTGATTTGGTCTCTTTGGAGGGTTTGGCGGTGCGTCGAGGGGGCCAGCGTCGTGATGTCATGGCAGCGCCAGTGTCTGAACTCAGGTGGTGGTGCGTCGACTGCGCAACTGCTCAGCCTGCCGTTGAAAGATGTGTGAGATGAGACGCTCCCGATCAGGGCCGAGAATCGGTTCGAATTGACACGCCACCTTGGTCAGCCCCTCCCGGTTGTTGGGGGCAACATGGACCACGCGTGCATAACAGTCAATAGCCGCCAAGCCATCAGGGCTCAGCGCAATGCGTACCGATAGAACCTCGCCGTTCTTAACGTCCGGGTTCTCCTCCCAGAAAGCAAGGCCATTACCACTCAGATTGACCGGTGTCGGCACCATGGGTTGATCTTTGTCACTGGGATGAAACAGCTTGATGATCATGTTCAGCTTCACATCCAGACGACCGAGAATCGTCGCCATGTTGGGATCGCTGCGTTCGAGCTGTTTCAGGTTCGTGCCGATATCCAGTGAGGAGAGGAGGGCATCCACATCGTTGGCTTCCGTGGGGAAGGTGCCGTGCTTTTGAAAATGCGACATCACATCAGCGATCTCACCGGCATTCACCACCCGCCACGCCAGTGGCAGTTGGTCATCAACACGGACGAACTCGCGTTGCTGCTTGGCAGGGCCTTTCGGCGTGCTCTTACGGGGTTTTTTTGCCATCAGTCACTGCTCCACGGCTCAGCCCAGTGCCGGGGCCGTCAAAAAGGTGTTGGGAGCGGTCGGGGCGGTCTCGCGGGAGATCAGAACCTCGATTCTCCGGTTGCGGTTACGGCCCTCGGCAGTCTCATTGCTATCGACAGGGGCGTAGGCACCCATACCACGGACTTGCAGACGTTCCGGCGCGATGTTCCCCTTTTGGATGAAGTAGTTCACCATAGCCGCCGCCTGGGCTGCTGAGATCGACCAGTTGCTGGGGTAGGGGCTGTTGGGATCGGTCGGGCTGTTATCGGTGTGACCGGTGACGCGAATCAACTGGTCCGATTCGCTCAACAGATTGCCGATCTGCTGCAGTGTTGCCTCTACTTCCTTGCGTACCCGAATAGCGCCTTCCGTGAAGAGCGTATCGTTGTTGAGACGGACGAGAAAACCCTCTTCCAGCTCCAGAACCTCAGCTTCTCCGTTGTCGATCATGTTGACGAGCATCACTTGGAGCTTCTCTTTCAGATGCACCAACACAACCTCTTGATTGAAGTCGGTGGTGATCATCCGCTCTCCAGTGGGCAGGGGATCGATCTGTTCGACACGCTGAATACCGAAGGCGTCACGCATGGAGCCCGCCGCTTCTTCGAACTTGACGATATCCAGCTGGGCAAAGGAGAGCAGCAGCACGAAGAAGGTGAGCAGGAGGGACATGAGGTCGCCGAAGGTCACCATCCAACCAGGCGCACCCTTTTTACATTTTTTGCATTTAACCGGGGGTGGACAGTCAGACATGACCGGATACCTTCACGTACGGTAGGGAGAGGGAAGAAACGGGCTCTCCGGGTTGAACAATCAGGTTCGTCAACAGGGTGGGGAGGGGACCGGTGTCATGATGACGACAGCCGATGCCCACTCCCGTTCGCATACGAATAACTCAATCGATATCGCGCAGTCTGGGAGGCAGAGCAGCTTTCAGAGCCTCCTGGAGCATGCGGGGGTTGACACCTTTCTGGATACCGATCATGCCGTCGATGATGATCCGGCGCGACATCTGCTCTTCAGCGCTATAGGCGGAGAGCTTGACCGCAATCGGCAAGGCAATCACGTTGGCGATGATGGAGCCGTAAAGAGTCGTCAGGAGCGCCACAGCCATGGCAGGACCGATGGCTGAGGGGTCATCCATGGTAGCAAGCATCTGCACCAGACCGATGAGTGTTCCGATCATGCCGAAGGCGGGAGCCGCATCGCCCACACCTTCCCAGATGGCCACACCCTTTTCGTGTCGTTCACCCAGATAGTCCAGCTCCTTGTTGAGAACCGCTTCAAGGAACTCGGGATCAGCACCGTCAACGCAGTGGTTGACCGCGCCCTGGAGGAATGGGTCGTCGGATTTGACCCGTTCCAAGGCGAGGATGCCGTCCTTGCGGGCGATATTGGCCATATCGATCAATTGGCTGATCATCTGTTCAGGATTCTCCTGTTTGATGATGATCGCCTTCATGAGAACGCCAACGGAGCCGAACACTTCGCTCATCTTATGCTTGATGAACATCGTCGACACCGTCCCGCCAATCACGATAAGCAAGCTTGGCGGGTTGACGAACATGCCAAAATCACCCCCTAGCACAATAGCCAGGATGATGAGGGTGAACCCCATTACAATTCCGCCGATGGTAGCCAGATCCATACCACGGTTTCCCTAAGTTAAGACGTTAGTGCTGACGGCGCCAGACCAGATCTCCTTAACCGGAGCTGGTGACGACGACGGCTGTCGGGTGCCAAGAGTACGACGGCACACAACGCGTTGTCCTGATGTCTGCAAGGAGCGGGCCACTTTTGTCGTGTGTGCATGCTCCCAATGCCATATGGCTTGATGACAGTGTATATATTCTCAGTTTTGTTGAAAATACAAAGGGTTGCATTTTCTGTTCATGCAACCGTTCTTACAATGGAGTCAGAGGTGTACCTCAGCCAATATCCCGACGGTTTGCTCTGTGATCAAGCATTTCAATGATCAAGGAGATTCACTGCAACTGATGATTATGCGACAGTTGCTCCAGGAGTCAAACCATTGATCATGTAAACTGGGCCATTGACGCCCATATGACCAGTGTCGATCACTCGAACAGCGTATCAATTCCTTCTTTCGAAGGGGGGTGTACAGCCCCTTTTTCAGTAACGAGGGCCGTGATCAGCTCGGCTGGGGTCACATCGAAAGCAGGGTGGCGGACCTTGACGTTTGCCGGTGCGATAGGTTTGTCGAAAATCTCCGTGACCTCTTTGGCATCACGATCTTCGATGGCAATGCCACTGCCGGATGCCGTCTCCCTGTCGATAGTGGAGAGGGGACAGGCCACAAAGAACGGTATGCCATGTCGCTTGGCCAATACCGAGTGGGTATACGTTCCGATTTTGTTGGCGGCATCTCCATTACCGGCAACTCGATCAGCACCAACGACGATGGCATCGATCTCACCACACTGCATGAGCCATCCTGCCATGTTGTCGGTGATCAGAGTGGTGTCGATCCCATCTTCAAGCAGTTCCCACGCCGTGAGACGGGCACCCTGGAGGTAAGGGCGGGTCTCGTTGGCAATCACATGTACCGAACGACCCATCTCAACAGCCCCACGAATTACGCCCAGAGCCGTGCCGTATCCCGCCGTGGCCAGAGCGCCGGCGTTGCAGTGGGTCATGATGGTAATGGGCCGATCACCGGTATCCGGAAGCAGTTGTGCACCGATGCGCCCCATCGCCTTACAGGAGGCAACATCGTCGTCAAAGATCTTCTGCGCGGCAGCCAGGAGTCTTTCCGGCAGCGTTGCCGGGTCAGCTGATCTCTCCTCCACAAGCGGTTTCAGTTCATCCAGTGCCCACATGAGATTGACCGCTGTGGGTCGGCTGTTGCGGAGAGTCTCCATACCGGGAGCCAGTGCATCGCTCCAGGAGTTCGGAATACCACGACTCTTCATAATGGTGAACGCTTCGGAGGCCAAACCGTATGCCGCCGTACAGCCGATCGCCGGAGCACCACGAACCACCATGTCACGGATGGCATCAGCAGTCTCACGGGCGCCTTGATAATCCTTATAATGCTCCCGGTGTGGCAGATCCCTCTGTTCGAGAAGGCGCACAGCACCATCGTTCCAGGAGACGGCTTGATAGGTTGGCGATGCCATGGTCAACTCCTCACAGTTGTGTTCGGTAGTGTGAAAATAACGTTCAATAATATGTGTATCTTCAAAGGACTCTGGTGTCGATTCTGAAGGGTTTACCCCGAGGGTGCCATTGCTGTCAGAATCACCCAATCCCCTTTGGTTATCGATTGAATAGTAACAAGGCCCGCTTCTGAACACGCTTCCTGAATCGACTCTTTCTGTTCGACGAGTATGCCCGAGAGTACAAGGACTCCACCTGGTTGTAGGACATCCGGCAGTGTTCGAGACGCATCCTTCCCGTTGGTATCGGTAACAGGGCGCAAGAACTGAAGCAGTGTTGATGCCAGAATGTTGGCGACAACCGTGTTGAAGAGGCCATCGGGAATCTGCTCCATCAGGCGAAAGTCGATGGTGTTCAGAGAGGTGTGGTGTTGCACATTATCTCTATTGAGGGTTCGATTCTCTTCAGCAGTGTCGATGGCGACCGGGTCATTATCAGTCGCCACGACCTCTGTCGCGCCCAGGAGAGCGGAAGCGATCGCCAGAATCCCCGAGCCGGTTCCCAGATCCAACACTCTGCCCAGTGAATCGGAGCCGGACAGCGCTTCCAATACCTCCAGACATCCCAACGTTGTTTCGTGACTTCCGGATCCAAAGGCCATTTTGGGATCCAATTGCAGAACCTTACGGTTTGCGTGTTCGCTCGGTATCTCCAACCAGGATGGAAGTATGAGAAGCCTCTGCCCAATGGGTATGGGGTGATAGTCGGCTTTCCACGCTTCACTCCAATCCTGCTGTTCAATCAATCGCGCATTGACAGGGGCGTGTTCAAGGCCGGAGGCGGCCAGCATCAACCGTACACGTGTTTCCAATACACCGATCTCGGACTCCTCAATCTGAGCAAACAGACCACGTACACGACACCGCTCAAACCGCTCCTGTTCGGAAACGACCTGAAGATGTCCGGCATTTTCAATAGTTACAGTTACAGCACCAATCTTAGTCAATGCATCGGAAACTCTCTCAACAAAACAGTCGTCCACGGTGCATACACATTCCCAAAGAGCCATCTGCGATTCCCCGGTTGACAGACCAAAAACAAAGCCAGTATAGTATGCGCCTTCAGACCGCCAAGGGATTATCATTCTCCCACATGGCAAGCATGAGGATGCCCAGGTAGCTCAGTCGGTAGAGCAGGGGACTGAAAATCCCCGTGTCGGCAGTTCGATTCTGTCCCTGGGCACCACTTCTTTCCTTAGTAAATTCAAGATATATACACAATCGACTGCCTTGCTCCCTGATCACGTTGTATACTGAATCAGCACAAATTCAGCACACCTACGAATCGGAAGAGAGATGGCAACCATCCGCAAGACACCTTCTGGCACCTGGCAGTGTCAGGTACGGAAACGTGGATACCCTTCTGTTACGAAAACGTTCAGAAGGAAGCGTGATGCCGAAGATTGGTCCCGGCAAACCGAGGATGAGATGGCACGCGGACTCTACATAGACCGCAGCCGAGCCGAACGATTGACGGTTAGTGAAGCCGTTACCCGTTATCTGAAAGAGGTCTCCCCGACCAAGTCACCAGAGACATCCAGGTCCGAACACTCCAAAGCAAAACATATCATCAGAGAATTGGGTGGATACTCGCTTGCCGGGCTCCTGCCCGAACGCGTCGCTCACTATCGGGATTCGCGATTGGAAGCGGCCAGTCAGAATCAAGTGCGCCTCGAGCTTGCTCTGCTCTCGCATGTGTTCACGACTGCGATGATGGACTGGTCCCTTGGGCTGCCTTTCAATCCAGTCGCCTCAATTCGGAAACCTTCCCCAGGGAAAGGGAGAAACCGACGCCTGACGGGAGACGAGGAAGAGCGTCTCATTACTGCCTGTACCCAACATAGTAATCCGATGCTCGGATGGATCGTCAGGATCGCCCTCACCACCGCCATGAGGAAGTCGGAGATTCTGACGCTGGAGCGATCTCAGGTAGACTTGGGGAAGCGAGTTGTCACGCTAACACGCACCAAGAATGGGGATACACGAGCGGTTCCTCTGAGCAAAGAAGCGCTGACTGCTTTTCAGGAAGCGTTACATTGGCCGGTACGGGTAATGGGGACAGACCTCCTTTTCCCCGGAGACCCCGGCAAGGATAGACAGCGCCGACCCTACGTCATCAACAAGGTCTGGCAGACTGCATTGAAGCGTGCAGGAATCGACGGGTTGAGATTCCATGACTTGCGACACGAAGCAACATCACGTTTTGTCGAGGCAGGGTTATCGGATCAAGAGGTGTCTTCAATCACGGGGCACCGCTCTATGCAGATGCTGAAAAGATATACTCATCTTCGCGGGGAAGATCTCGTCAACCGACTCGATCACCTACAAGGAGCTGGTTGATCGTTGCCAGAGGATATCGATAGGATCGTCCGACTCTGATACGAGAATCGTAAATCGCTTTCCAGAAGGGGTCCGGTTTGATGCCGATGGCCCGGTTCCGAAGGAATGCGGAAAAGGAAGAGACTTTTCCAGTATACCCAACCAGTTCACACAGTTCTTTAGCGTTGAGAAACATACTCCTGCTCATGTTGCTCTCCAGATTC
The DNA here is from genome assembly GCA_015231265.1 of Magnetococcales bacterium. GTDB lineage: Bacteria > Pseudomonadota > Magnetococcia > Magnetococcales > JADGBX01 > JADGBX01. The sequence goes on from JADGBX010000006.1 coordinate 33,370, forward strand.
CTTCTTTCGACTCATATGATGGATCAAGCGAACCAACAACGCTGTAATCATTCGACACAGTGCGTTCTCCAATCCGGTCGCGTGCTTTCCAAAATGGTGGTCCAATGTTGCCACATGGTCTGCCGAAATGTGACTGATATATAATCTAGCACGCCAATGCTGTATCGTCAACAACATATTGATATTAAAGGCAATGTATACGTACACGATTGTAATATACGACGAACGGGCGATACATCTCTTAAATGAATTTTTTTCATCAACCACGTGCATCTGCACCTGAGCTCATGAGAGGAATAATTGTAAGGATGTGGTGGTCCACAGTGAGAGACACTGTTCACCACTCCGTTCGGGAGAATGGCTTGGTCTGACTGAGGATCACCCCCAACCTCGTCGTCTTCGCTGTTGCCTGTATTGCCCTTGTAAGCACGCTGGCGGATATGATGATCAACCAGATATTGGAGAGCCAACGGGGATTCGACTGCCACGACTCCTGTGGCATCGGCTTCGGTGAAACCATCGAGAAGTCTCACTCTCCACCTTTTGCCTTGAGAATGTCCGACCTTGGCACGGAGCAAACCTGCGCAGATGGTTACAGATGATACGGGAGCAGAGGATTTACATGCAGCTTTGTCCAGCTGGAGATATTCACAGATGAGGTCCTGGAGAACATCAATCAGGAGGACCTCTGGCCACACTTTATGGAGGAGTGTGGCGCGCTGTTCAAGTAGCGGATGAGACGGTAATCGTTCGTGCCGACAGGGGGCTCACGGGCTTCTGTTGGACTCGGGATCGGAATGCGTTCCCCCACGCCACGCACTCCAACACCAGCCAGCGCAATGCCCTCTCTCTTGCCCGGATTGCGGACATCAGCAGGTTGGATGTTACCTATGTCACACGCACCTATTGGACTCGGCATAGTAGCGGACTGTTCCCTGCTGAGATGCCTCTCCTGCCCGGTGTGAACATGCTGACGAGACCAATCGCCCACCCCCTATCAAGGAACACTATGCTACGCTTGGTTGAATCTCGACCGCCTGGGGTTCCCTCTGATAGCGGATCTGAATATACACCACTGGCATACTTGCCAGCCCCGCTCTTGCGTTCACTTGAATGGACCAACGTTCGGAACAGGTCGGAGTGCACAGTCATGACAGATTGGAACGGTTCAATACGTCGCCTTTTGCATGTATCGTGTCACAACAGGTTTGCTCGTATTTAGGGACAAGGCGGCGATACTTGTCGAGGAGTCTCTGAGCGTCTTCGTAACAGTATCCACGATCCAACAAATGTTTGCGAGCAACCACACATGATTTATCCCTTGGGTGGATTGCGGCACCCTTGACCCTTTTCACGGCAACACCCCGACCAAAAAGGCAGGATCTATTCTCCTTCCTTTCATGGAGAATCAGGAATACCAATGCTTCATCAGCGTGGGCATCACGAATATCACGTCTGAGGATTCTGTTGGCTTCTGCCTCTGAACGGACCGTCTTGTCCGGCAATGCCCCTCCCAAAGCAACCGTAAGGGATGGTGTCTTCCTGCCTGCACAAGTGAAATGCTTCGAGATCTCCCCGGCTTTGTCCCAGGGTCCTTGGAACTGAATGATGCCCTTGTTCTCATACACGTTTATGATGACGCCGTTGTCGGCGCGAAACTGCTGCAAATCTTCGATCTCCTTCCAGTATCCGGCAATGCCCAACTCCTTTATGCGTTTCCGAACTGGGCAACCCAGCTCACTTAATGGAACTATCATCTTGTCCTCCGATATGCTGAGTCCCGTACCAGGTCTCACTGTTATGATTCGTTGAGAATCTGCTCTTCCAATGGAATCCCTCCCAACTGTCGGATCCCAAATTTCATCGCACCATCAGCTAAGTCGAAAATCAGATCGACTGGGCTCTGCTGACTTCCACATATGATCAGGATTTACCTATTGCCGCCCTACAGGTGACAGCCTTTGATTGGTTGTTGATCCCCACCAGCTGCACAAAAATCAGCCCCTTCAGATTCCGACAACCGAGTGCAAATAATATCGTCTATGTTTGGTTCAGGAGGAGAGTGTTCCCCATGAACCTGGATTAGAGATATTGATCACTGGGAACGCTTTCAGGTGTCTGAAACGTCATCATCTTTGCCTTCGGTTTCAGTATTCAAATCTTCGGTCTCGTCATCAGTTTCTGAGAACTCAATCCCAAAAGCGTGTTCTGCAAACTCGTAAAAGTCCTCCTCTCCATCGAAGTCCTCATCAATGACCTGCTTCAAGGCCTTGCCAAACATGACCAACGTACTTTTCTGTGCTTGATCATTCCCTGAGAACCGTGCCAGAAACTGTCTAACTTCGTGTTTGTACGACTCCACTTCAAGGACGTCATTTGTGCTGATCCTGTCATGCACCGTCGGCATCAGATCGACAATTGCTCTGTGGATAGATTCCTTCTCTTCCGGGACGAGTCCCTCAGCTTTGAGAATCCGCTTCTCCAGGTTGCCAACAGCAGTGAGAATCGCCTCTGCCGGCGATCTCTTCTGTTGCTCCTCGTCATTCCGTTGAGGTTCGCTCTTCTCATCCAACTTCCTCTTGTATCCGTTGATAATGCGACGCTGCTCCTTCGGGTCCTTGGCCCTTGCCGCCTTGACCAGAAGCTTCTGAGGTATGTTGTTGTCTTTCCTGAATTCCTGCTTGATCTCGTCTGGCAACTTGGCGAGAGAGTTCAACTCGGAGACCGTCTCTGGTGATCTATTGATGAGACCAGCCATCTCTATTTGCTTAAGTCCACGACTCTCCATCAACGAGTGCAACGCCTCTCCCATTTCAATGGCCGATAGGTCTTCCCGTTGGAAGTTCTCGATGATGGCAATCACCGCGGGATCCTTATCGGTGAAATGCACTGGTACTTCCTTCAAGCCGATACGTTTGGCAGCCTCCATCCTGCGATATCCGCACACAAGGACAATGTCGTCCCCCTCTTTCCGGCAGCCGACTGGATTGATAATCCCGTGATTTTTTATTGAACTGACCATCCCATCGATCTTCTCCCATCCCGACTCCTTTCTGGGGTTCACGTCTGCATCAATCCGAATATCCGCAAGCGGGACCATGGCGAGTTTGCTGTCTTTCATTGGATAATACCTCCTGAATCAATCATCCGATGTTGTTGGGTCTCTTCTGCACGCACTGCGTGACGAAACGTCCTTTCCTACTATTAATTACGATTGCGACGACGTGGTGTGTTCCTGCACTTCTGAAGAACGGCGAGCAGAAATGCCTGAATGGTTCGGGCGGACACTCCCTCATCGCTGGAAACGACGTTGAGAGCAGCAATACGTTCGCGCCTGATCCAGTTGGCAACGGTGGTGACGTTTCTTGATGAATAGGGGATGCGAACGCGTCTGCACGGCGCATCCCATTCACCCAGACGCTGCAATACGTGCTGCGTCATGGGGTGACGATTTGCCTCGGGATTCAGGAGTACGATGGTTCCGGTGGCAGCATGGATGTTCAGTTCATGGGCCATGACAAGCCGCTTATGGGCATCCTTGATCCTCCTGTCTACTGGCTTGAGATCAGGGGTTCTGGTATCGCGGACCCGGGCTGTCCAGCCGGTGACGCGCACCTGCTCTTCTGCTCCGACTCTCTGAACGACTCTGCCGACAGGGTGGGTGGAGTCCGCGATCAGGCAGACGGGATAGGTATTGATGGGGAGCAGTTCCGCAAGCAGCGTGGGCCACTGTTGCCACAGGGATTCGTTCTGCACCCACCAGTGGGCACTCTGCCGCAGACGGTGACGGTAGAGTTTCTCGGTCTTCGGTTCCATACTCTTCAGGCGACGCATGGCGCTGAGCGGACCTCGCAGCCGACAAGCATCCAGGAAGTTGAGAAAGTGGATGTCGTTACTGGAAGTGTCACTGCCGATCTCGCCTATAGAAACCTTGTCAAAGGGATTGCGTATGGAGAACAACTCATGGTACTTGAGGCCGGTTCCACGTCCGATGACCTCCACCCGTGTAACATCATGAGGGGGAACAGACTTACGCTTGGACAAGAGGCACTGCCGACGGTTGTAGACAGTGACTCCCCACTTGCTGTTTTTGGAACCAGGATAGATTGTTTCCACACGCCCGAACCGATCCGAGTAGAGACCTGTGGCTTGCTTCTGTTTGACGTAGACTCGCAAGTTATCCAGGAGCACAGTGGCAATGTCGATGTAGATCTCAATCCTGAGAATCCGTGCACGAGTCAGTATCCCGATAGGGTCTATGAGGATGCGCTTGAGTTTCGACAGTATGTGAGAGATTACTCGGCTATCGCATGAGGTATGGTTCCACTCCAGCTTGAGGAAAGCCTTGGAGGAGCGGTAGGGATCACATGCTATTTCGATGGGTGTGGAGAACTCATCGCCATTCATCTTTCCTTGGATAGAGCGAAGGCAACGATACCCCCGATGATTCCATGGTGCGGATACTTCTTCGGAGAGCTTTTTGTCTTCCTGTAACCAAGTCAGGATTCCCTCTGCCTCCTCTTCGGTATCCACGTCGATACCAATGGAGACTCTGTCTATACCGAGTGTGAGATCAGGTGTTCCAGTCATCTGTTCCTCCAATCACGAGAGTTGCTTCGATTGGAGGCAAATTAGTAACGAGGGAACTTTGCCCTATTATTAAAAGATATGATGGAATCTGTGGGGGGAATTCCTCACGCCGGTAACCGACGTATCCCACGACAGGAGAGAGTCAGCGACCCACTCAGGAAGTACCGTCACATGACGGTTTGGAATGAGTTCGGCGCGCCGAACTTTCCTCCCATTGATTGCGAAGAGATCGTGGGGAACAACACCGAGTTCGGCGCGCCGAACTTTTCTCTGCGTATACGACATTGCTTTGCGTATACGCCCTCATATCGACACCCTAGCGGAATCGGGAACTCTAAGGGTATTGTCCGACGCGGGGATGTGCTGGTCGCCGATGTTCGAGAGCAACACTTTTTGGCTCCATCCTCCACGGGAGCAGGCGCTCAAAGTCGTCTCTGGTCTAAGCTGTGGCCAGCCCATCAAAGACGTACAGATAGGCGAACGATTCCGTGATCTGAATACAGCATGCCGTACTTTTCTTGCACCATGCGGCAATAGGCTCGGCAGGATCATCCGTAAAGCCATGAAGGCTGTGATTGAGTCGGAGCATGGCAGAGAGAGAGGAAGGCGTTCACGACTATCTCAAAGAGGCATTCGAGATCACGAATATCGATGGCGACTGAATCATGATTTCAAGATAGTGTATTTGCATGAGGGTACTGATGATTGAATGTCCGCCCAAAACGGAAGCGTCGGATGGCACCATCCTCCGGAACATCGGCACCCTGATGAACACGGAGCCGACAACAGCTGTATGAGGCTGCTTTACACCCGATGAGTCACCAAGGGCAGTGTCGGGTACTTTGAAGGCGATACAGAAGCGCTCAGCGCCAGGAATCGATAGTCACTGCCATGGTGGTGAAGGACGGACTCAAAAAGGCACACCTTCATTTGGGAAACCGTATCGAAGTTGCAACCATCTTCGAAGGGGGAGTATTCACCAAACACCCAGCCTTCGGAGATGGTTGCAACTTGGACCCCCACCCCCATGCCGCCAGGACTTAGAAGGCCTTGTAGGCGCAAACAGACCAATGAAAATGATGACCATGTCCTCATCCTCTCATAAACATCATCTTGCCGACAAACAGCCGACACCATCCGTTTCTCCCGATGTTGTTGCGGATCGGCTTGCACGTGTGACACACCATATCGAGCAACAGAGGGTCATTGAGAATACGCGCAGGCGCAGGATTAGAATGGTGGTGGCTCTTGTTTTGATAGGGCTTATCGGTGGAGCCGGATATATCGCCAAAGCCCTCCACACAGCCATGGCAGCTCCCGACTTAAACCTGAAACCGGGCGTCTGGTGGGGACACTCCGACCGTCGTATCGGCAAGGATAGTGCGCAACCACTCTACGATGCCTATGCCTGTCTGCACATTGGTGCTCTGTCCGAAACACCCGGTCGAGGCACGCTGGCCCCTTCACCGACGTGCAGTTGTGGAGAGTTGGTGCGAAAGGTCTATGCGAAAGCCTCACCAACCCTCCAGACTCAACGTGTCCGTCAACTTTGTACCCAACCGGACCGACCGAACAGCGTCATTATCTACGATGTTAGACAGAAGCATACCGTGCACGGACAGGGTCGACCTCTACGCTTCAAGGGCGATCGCATCCACGCTTGGCATGAAGAGATCCCCTTGCGTCGTAACCAGTTTGTCCAGAACCTGTCTCAAACAGACGGCCACAGAGTGGCAGGGCACATCACCGAGGCGTCGTCGGCCAAAGTGGCCTACCAGGTGCTCTTGAATGGGGGAGAGGGGGCTGGGAAAAGTGGATGGAGTCTTAAACGTGATGAGTACTATAATCTGATCGCTTTGACGATCCAGCCCCAGGAGCTGAGTGGGGGTCGTTCAACTGAATAACGATGGTAACAGACGTAAGAGGTGACAGTGATGAAGAAGGGAACAGGTATCATTTTGATGGGGTTGATTCTGACGCAGGGCATCCCTCTGCCGTCATTGGCAGGGTCGCTCTCCTGTGCGCCTTGCACCATCCGTGAGGGCATTACTTGGCAACCCGACACCTGTCAACGCCCGGAGCCTCCAAAACCTGTCACTGGTGACACGGATGAGGCCAAGCGGCAAAACATCCTTGCCTTCAATTCTTATGCCGGTCAGGTCAAGAGCTATCTCGACTGCATGGTCAATGAGGCGGAAGCCGATCTCAACACACTCGCTTCCAACATCAATGGCTCCCTTAAGCAAGCTCAAACCGATCTGCTGCAAGAAGCTGACCGCCAAAAGTCCTTGCTTGTGCCCCAGAAGCCCTAACCCCTCCTCCCCACCACAAGATCCGTCCCTTTCTAGAATATTAGCACTTTCTGATCCTCGTGTGATACACTCGGTCTGTGCATGATCCCGTCGGGGGGGGGGGGCGTGTAAAGAATATTTTACATGCGCCATTCTTATGTAACTATAATTACATCTGATTGATAATACATTTTTTATTTATTGTGGTACAGGATTCAAAACCCTTGCACGGCCGATAATGCGTTAAGAATAGACAACAAGTGGCCGATAGGTAGTGTAACAGGGTGTCTTTGAATAGTTTCGGAACGTTGGGGATGATTCCGAGCCCGAGAGAACAAACGGGGGACAATGGGCATGAAGAGACAAACCTCGCCATCTTCCCAAGGCGGCTTCACGCTGGTGGAACTGATCATGGGGGTCGCCATCGTCGCAATTCTAGTGACGGTTGCCGTTCCCAGTTACAACGAGATGCTCAAGCTCAACCGCCACCGCGTTCAAACCAGTACGCTGGTGCGGGATCTCGGCATGGCGCGCAGTGAAGCGGCGACCCGCAAGGCCAGAGTGGTGGTGTGTCGCAAAGATCTGGGCACGCAATGCAGTGTTGATGCCTCCCTCGATTGGGAGAACGGCTGGTTGGTGTTCATTGATGCCGATCTCGATGATGACTACGGGGCCGGCGATACACTGATCTCGCAGATGGATGCCCTGGAAGGCACGTCAAACACCCTGCGTGCCGACAACACCGACTTCGACGACCTCTTCTATTATGAACCTGACGGCACGGCGGTCTCTACTACCGGCACCCGTGGTGTTACGTTCAATTTTTGTGATGACCGGGGTGCCAGCTCGGGTATGACCGTCGAAATCAGCCAGTCCGGACGTCCCAAGATCGGCTCCGGGACGCCGTCGGGATGCCCCTGATGATGGGCGGTGAAACCGATAACCGACAGTCGGGTTTTACCCTGCTGGAGATCCTTATTGCTCTGATCATCCTGGTGATCGGCACCTTTGCCGTCGTTAAGTTGCAGATGACCAGCCGCTCAAGCAACTACGACTCCATGCAGCGGGGCATCGCCGGCATCCTGGTGCACGATATCACCGAGCGCATGCGGGCCAATAACGACGCTCTGGAGAGTTACGAAGCCACCGATCTCGGCAGCGGCAGTCTCGGCAGCGAACCCTCGCCCGGTTGCACCAACAGCCTCGACTCCTGCTCCGGCAGTCAACTGGCTGCCCACGACCTCTGGGAGTGGGAGCAGCTTCTGGATGGAGCCTCGGAACTCAGTGCAGGTGGCAACAGTACCGGTGGACTGCTCAAACCCACGGCCTGTATCGCCGGTCCGGGAGGCGGGGTGTCGGGTACCTACACGGTGGCCATAGCGTGGCGGGGAAAACGGGCGTTGAGCAACCCCACCAGCACCACCTGCGGCGAAGGTAGCGGCAATTATGGAGCCAGTGACGAGTTTCGGCGGGTCATGGTTCTGGATACCTACATCTCAACCGCGAATTGATCTCATGATGCCATCTCCCGCACGCCACCCGGTTTACAGACACTCGGAATATCCGGCGCATGCGCGAAGATCAAGCGTGTCCGGGTTCTCTTTGATCGAGCTGATGGTCTCTATGGCGTTGGGGCTGTTTTTGACCATCATCGCCTTCACGCTCTACTCCAGTACGGCAGAGATCTACGCCCAGAACGAGCAGTCTGCAACCTTGCTGGAGGATACCCGTTATGCGATGCAGTTGCTCTCCAGCGAACTGAAGATGACCGGTTTCTATGGTAACGTCACCAGTCCCACCGATGTCGATGATACCGAGATGGATGATGCAAGCATGATCACCACCGACTGTGGCACACTCGACGATAAGGCGACCTGGGCATTCGATCTCGACCCACCCGTCGAGACACTCTCCTACGCCTCTCAAGGAGAGGTGATCACCACCTATCCCTGCATCGATGCCGCAGAAGTGACCAGTTCCGGGATGATCCTGGCGATCAAACGGGTGTTGGGAACAGAGCAGGCGTTTGCGGATCTCGATAACGGTTCGGTCTATGTCGGCGGCACCGGCACCAGCGGCACGCTCTTCCACATGGATGTTGCCACGGCGGATCTCGGCGCAGACTACACCTATTGGGAGTACGCAGTCAGCATCTTCTACGTTGACGACTCCAGCGGCACGCCGATGCTCTATCGCAAGGTGTTGCAGTCGGGCACCCCCAATACCATGACAACGGAGTCCAGCCCGGTCGCCGAAGGGGTCGAGCGACTCCACGTCACCTTCGGCATCGACAGCGATGACGATGGTTCCGCCAACTACTATCTGTCGACGCCCACCGACACCGAGCGGGAGACAGCCGTCTCCGCCCGGATCTTCATTCTCTCACGCAGTCTGGACGCCGATACGGACTACACCAATACCAAGACCTACGTCCTGGGCGATACCAGCGTCGGTCCATTCAATGACAACTACTACCGCAAGGTCTTCTCGACCACGGTGATGTTGCGCAACCCGCGCAACTACATGACATCCACCTGACACGGAGGGGTAACGATGAAGAGACAACGGCACGTTGAATCGTCTTCTCCACCATCTCGTGATGCTCGCGGCATGGCCCACCCGGAACGGGGGGCGGTCGTCATCCTCTCCATCATGTTTCTGATGATGTTCGTGACCATGTTGGGGTTGACTGCGTCCAACAGCAGTGTGCAGGACTTGCGCATGTCCAGTAACGCCATTGATCGCGTGGTCGCCCACGAGACTGCTCAGGCGGGCGTGGATGTGATCGTTTCGGATACCAGCTACTTCACCACCTCCGGTGGATCAGGATACACCGTGTGCAGCACCCATCATCCAAGTGCCGCCGATACCGATGTTTGCGATGTAGCCGACTTGACCGTGGATGAGGCGGCTCTTTCGGATGATCTCACCTACATCGAGATCAAACAGACCGCCACCGGAAGTTCCGCCGCCCGCTCCATGGGCACCAGCGCCGAACTCTACGAGATCTACAGCTATCAGGTCACCAGCACCTACGATGCCACCGCCAACAAAGGGGGCAAGACCGGCATCGTTCAGGGTATTCAACTGGTGGTGTCGAAATGAGGAGTCTATCCGAACCGGGGAGCAGGCCCATGAGATCACAACGCCGACAGGGACGAATCATCACCGGAATCACGCTTCTGATTGCGTCGATTCTCTGCCTCACCCCGGCCCCCATGGGCAGCCGGGCTGACGATACCGACATCTACATCAACGGCGACTTCTCCGGCGGGTCGGAACCGCTGGTGATGTTCCATCTCGACTACCGCTCCAACCTGGGCTCCACGGTCTGTAGTGGTGGCGACCTGGCCGGATGTCAGACGCTCCACACTGAAGGCTACATGGTCAAGGATCCGGCCACCGAGACCATCGACTTTTTCGACCTGATGCGGGCAGTGCTGCGCAAGGTGTTCGACTCGCTGGACGGCATGAAGGTCGGCTTAATGATCAACCATGCCAACAGTAACAACTGTGAAGGTCCCACCGTCGCCAACCGCTGCTCCAACGGCGGCTATATCATGTACGGCTTCGAGTCGATGGTGGACGGCGACAGCAACGGTAACAAGGCGGCGTTCCTGAACCTGTTGGATAACATCCCGTCACCGGGCGGATCTGGTTCCCACTCCTACCAGGGCAAGGAGACCTATTTCGAGTTCTTCCGCTATATCACCGGCCAGGCCATCCTCAACGGCCACGTCGGCGAACTGGACTACACCGGCAACACCAACCCAGAGAAGAACCAGAATCTCAATGAAGAGGCGGCCCTCATCCCCATCATGTGGGATGAGGACATCGAGTCTGGCGTTGACTACATCTCACCCCTGGATGCCAGCTCGGACTGCGGCCAGATCTACGTCATCAACATCATGTTCGGCGTCACCAACCAGGATGCTGATTCTGATGACTTTATCGAAGACACCAAAGCTAACGGCGGCCTGGATTCCATCACCCTCTCCGGCGGTTCTGATGCTCAGTTTGAACAAGTTCTGACCTGGTTGCACGACAACGACCTGGGCGATGGAACCTATGGCACCGTGCCCGAACTCTCCGGCAACCAGAACGTCACCTCCTACTTCGTCTCTGACCACTCTAAAGCAGACGACTTTGCCGCTTCCGGTGGAACCGGCAATGCGTATTCACTGGGCACTGACCCCGACGCCATGGTGAGTGTGTTCCAAAACATCTTCAACTCGATCCTGAGCGTCAGCACCACCATGGTCTCGGCGACGGTGCCGGTGAACGTCTTCAACCGCTCCCAGGCGTTGGATCGTGTTTACATCGCTCTGTTCAAACCGGATGAGGATCGTTTTCCCATTTGGAAAGGGAATATCAAAAAGCTGAAGCTGGTGGATCTCAGCGAGGACGAATCGATCCTGGTTGATACCTCTGAAACCGATGCTGTCGCCACCGATGGTCGTATCGACAACAACGCTCTGACCTACTGGACCGATGCCGACACCCTGCCCACTGCCGACACCGACGAAGGCGAGGTGGAGGGTAAGGACGGACGGTTCGTCTATCGTGGTGGTGTGGGACAGAAGATCCCGGGCTTCACGACCAATGATCTCTCCACGGCCAACTCCGACGGTTACCGAGTCATCTACACGGAACCCAGCAGCTTTACCAACGGCACTCCGACTGCCTTGCGTGATCTGAACTGGACAACCGGCTCTGCCTCCGACATCAAGAGTGCATTCGGCGGGGTTACGACGACGGTTTCCCGGACCTTGATCAAGTTCATTCGAGGCGAGGACGTGGAAGACCATGACGCCGATGGCTCCACCAGCGATATGCGGCCCTGGCTCCTTGGAGACCCCCTGCACTCCAAGCCGGTGGCGGTCAACTACGGAGCCCGTGGTCTCTTTACTGAAGCCAGCCCGGACATCCGCCTCTTCTTCGGCAACAACGATGGCATGATCCGGATGATCGAGGATGTGGACAGCGGCGGCACCCATCAAGGCAGCGAAGGGTGGGCCTTCATGCCGCTGGACGCCATGGGGATTCAACCGACGCTGCGGGATAACATCGTCAGCGATCCGGTTCACCCCTATGGCGTGGACGGTGCACCGGCGGTCTGGGTCAACGATACCGACAACGACGGCACTATCGAAGCTGGCGAGACGGCCTATCTCTACATGGGCATGCGTCGGGGGGGGGACTCCTACTATGCATTGGATATTTCAGATCCCGACGACCCGCAGATGCTCTGGAAAATCACGAAAACCACAGGTGGTGATTTCGACGAGTTGGGGCTCACATTCTCCACACCTCGCTTAACCAGCATCGCCTACGATGATGGCGGCACCATCACCACCAAAGTCGTGGTGTTTGCTGGTGGCTACGACACCAACAAGGATGATCGTACAGGCGTTGGAACCGACGACTCCGTTGGCAATGCTATCTACATCGTCAATGCTTCCGATGGCAGCCTGATCTGGAAAGGGTACTACGGCGCCTCAACCGGACCCGATGCCGGTGATGAGCGGCTTTACACCCATTCAGGATTGGTAGACAGTATCCCCTCCGAGGTCGCGATATTCGACTCCGACGGTGATGGTCTTTTGGATCGCATCTATGTGGGAGACACTGGCGGCAGTGTTTGGCGCGGCGACTTCTCCGGCACCGACCGGGCTAACTGGTCCTTGATGAAATTTGCCAATTTCGGGCGCCACGACAGCGCTGCAGCAGCCGATGATCGTCGCTTCTTTCACCGGCCCGATATCGTTAAGAGTCAGGACTCCACCGGCTCCTTTGATGGCGTCGTTATGGGATCCGGTGATCGCGCCTATCCCCGCGGCGAGACCGTGGTTAACTGGATGTACATGATCAAGGACCGCAACATCACCAGCGGCTCGCCACCAGGCTCCACTATCGCCCAGGCCGATATGGGTGACGTCACCGACAACTGTCTTCAGGATGACACCTGTTTCGTGGAACCCAATCTGGTCAATGGCTGGAAACTCCAGATGGAGATCTCCGGTGAGAAGGTACTCTCAACCCCCCTGACCATCGCCAACATCGTCTTTCTGACCAGCTTCCAACCTCCGGGTGGTAGCATCGATACAGCCACCTGTGCCCCCTCCGAGGGGACGGGAACCGTCTGGGCGTTGGATCTTCAAGAGGCCACTGCGGTCCGCAACTACGATGAAGAGAATGATGGTGACGACGGCTCCATCAACTATTCCAAGACCGACCGGGGTGACTCCCTCTCCTCTGCGGGCATCCCGTCAGAAG
>JADGBX010000070.1 GCA_015231265.1 Magnetococcales bacterium
ATTTGAAGTAGTAGTTATTTACTAATCTTCATTCATCATCTCAAAAAAATGTATCACTTCAACTTGGTTTTGCAAAATATCATTTTGGGAAAAAACTTACATCTCAAGCATTAAAAACTATCTGCTTTTGAATGTAAATAAACAAAAAAGCGAAGATTAAAAATATTATTAATCATATTCTCTTTCACATTGCTATTAATTATAATCTAAATGCTTTATAATTTATTGATAATTATTAATTATATACTATTGATCTATTCTATTATCTTTTCTATTTCTTTATTGACATCACACTGCACTTCGAATCGATACTCATCAGACTCGTTCACGATTCTTCGCACGTGACTCACAGCGTCACTGTAGCTGTCTCTCATAATTTGCTTGACCTCTTCAACCGTCACTGGCGTATCTTGACATAACAACTCATCGTGAATTGGCAATATGCATATACCTCGCTCAATCGCTCTTTTGATCATCAGAGACATCGCATACGCGTCACACGTTTGCAATATTTTCCAACAAATCGGCTTCAGTGTGATCTGTCGAATCGCTCTATATTTATTGTCTATTTTATCAATAAGTTCTTTCGCTATAGTCCAATATTTGTCTAATGTTTTGATCTCGTCTGCTATTGCCCTCAAGGCACTCGTCTTGCTCTGTGCATTCATAAAGATCAATACAGAGGTTTTGATGATGTCACGTCTCTGTTCACAGTCGACGATGCTGTTGAACACTGACCCGTCATCGAAGTCGAGATCATAGGGATCACCCAGATGCTCTGTAGATACACCGACAATCGCGTGAGCTAGACGCGGATGAAGATTTGCTGCATCAAGTCTCCGTACCGGTACACCGTCGATGTGTACCTGTTTTCTGGTCGCTTTTGGAAATCCACAGACTCCCGCGTAGTACCGACCTCCTGCCATTGGGAGGATCGCATCATCTTCCAACCTGAAGACTCGCCGATAGTCGATGAAGTCGGACTGTTTGATATGACGGACTATCCGATACGGTTCACCGTTGCGCCTTTTGGAGTAGACGATGGTGTGATCAAGGCCGTTCACTGAATACTCGAAACCAGACAGGAAGCGACGGAACTCCCGCACCTCCTGCCGGATCTGTTTTATCTCATCCGTCAACGATGGATAGACTCGACGCTTATCCTCAACCGTCTTCGTTCGACCGCTCTTGAGTTTGACTGTTCTGTGCCGGGTGCGGTTGAAGACCAACTCTGTCGCATCTTGCACGATAGACAGAGTGATCTCGTTGTCCGCCAATGCGTCGATGAAGTCTTCAGTTGGCCTGAACTTCGACTGGGTGTTTCCATCAGCCAGTTCAATGTACCGTCCCAGCTTGTGATCGATGGCTCCAAAGTGCTCGAAGTAGTCGACTACAGCCAGAAACTCGTCAGCTTTGAAATTCGGGATATGCGCAGACCAGATGTTCACATCTCTCGGATAGGAGCATCCGTAATGGTCGACGGAGTAGTGCAGGTCGATGCAGTTGGCGATGAAGCAGATCAGAGACTTCATGACCAAGTCTCCATCAAGCCTCTGTTTACTGCTGCTGACGATGTGATTGGCCACTGTCTGCAGATAGAGCTCTGCCTGTGCTGAGAGCGGTGAGAGTGTCTTCCCGAACGAGATATTCTTATGACGATGCGCGTAGTGGTACCAAGGCAGTTCTGGTTCGTGGTCACATGGCTCCATGACTAAGTTCCTCAAACCGTACAAACGACTCCATCTCATCATTCACGATGGAGCACTCATCATCGTCATCATCACGATCCTCGAACGTCAGACTCGGCATCTCCGTCGGCTCAACATACTGTTCTTCTTCGACCGTGGGAGTCTCTACCACCGTCTGGGTAGAAGATGGCACTGACAGTGGATTGAAATCCTTCGCTACAGGACATGTCGCAAACCACGTGGGCTCTTTTGACTGGTACTCGGCCTGGTTCTTTGCCGACTGCTCCTTCGCGGCCTTCTTCGTGGCTCTAGCTGCCTTCTCTTTGAGCTCCTGTGCTGCGATCTCACGTAGACCAGGCTGCATTCCCTCTACCGCGCTGAGAAGCTGTTCAAGCTGCTCCTGCTCCGCATCTGTTGGACGCTGAGTGCCTTTGATGAAAGCGTTGACCGTCCAGCTACGGACGTTGAGCAGGCAACGAATGTCGTGAGCCCTCACTCCGGCAACGATCAACTTGTGAATCGTCGGATTCTGGATCTGACACTTCTCCATGCGCTTCACATAGCGTTTCGCATTGTCGACAACATCGCACAGTTCCATGTTTATTAATTTTTCCGTCATAATATTTTTCCTTTTGGGATAGGGTGGGATATGCTCCCACCCATTTTTTACCGATTAGTTTATGTTCTAAAATTCGTGGTATGTCTTATCCATATATGTCTGTGCTTCATCAATCTGTTTTTTGAGCACAACCTTCTGTTGGGTGGTCATACATTCGACCATATTCTGCACCTCTTCCGCTGTGTATGAATCACAAAGGCGTTGCAGAGTGTCCCTGAGCTTCCCTTCACGTTTCTGGCTGATACTGATGTTACCTCTTCTCATGCCAGAAATACTCGCTGCTGTTAGTCCAAGATCTTTGGCGATCTCATTCGCAGTAAAGCCAAGCACCATGAGATGTTTGAGCGTCTCACTAGGCACACCCTTGTGTTTCGTCATTTTTACAATGTTACATTTTGCAATCTTGATCATTTTTAACCTCATAAAGTTAATGAGTAAAGACAACTTGAATAACCGTAGATAATTTCTGTAATGCCCTATAGTATATTATATCTATATCTAAAGTTATGAATTTTTAGTTACATTATTAATCTCAGTCTGAACAATCAATATCAACTGAGCTTCTTGTGATAAATTTTCCAATCACGATGATAGTTTCTTTTCGGGCG
The DNA here is from genome assembly GCA_015231265.1 of Magnetococcales bacterium. GTDB lineage: Bacteria > Pseudomonadota > Magnetococcia > Magnetococcales > JADGBX01 > JADGBX01. The sequence goes on from JADGBX010000070.1 coordinate 2,916, forward strand.
CCCTGATCACAGATTGTCAAATATCATTATCCCAACATCAAACAGATCAGGAGATTCGCCCATGCGCATCAAACGAGCAGGTTATTCCATCGACTTTCCATCGGAGTTTTTTTACTGGCTACAGCAGTTGGTTGACAGTAGACCAGGTTCTTTCAATTCTGTCAGTGATGGACTTGTTATTAATCTTCGGTCTGGTTACACTGAAGGCGAATCACCATTCCACCCAATCGAGATCGCTTTTTCTTCTGATGGTGATGAGCTTGTCATAAGTTATTTCTCTTCGTTCGTGTTTGTTGGTCACACTTATTACGATCAAGAGCTTGTCGTCGATTTTGACCTTTCTCTCTACAGAAATTCATTTCAAGGATGCTGGCTCCAACCTCCAATCCCCATTTCTGAATACGACAAACCACTGACCGATCTATTCATTCAGAATACGATCACCTACCATAATATGGGTGTGTTCACGGATATCTCGTATAGCACGCTCTTTTGACACCAAGAGGAGAATCAGATGACTGCGAAGAAGGCTTCCAAATCCAGAAAGAACACCAAACAGGAGGCCGCAGCTGCCAGCGCCACCGTCAATCTTGGCGAACTGTCACTCGAAGATCTTGTTCAACTCGAACAAGATGCTAGAAAAGCCATCATGAAGGCCCAGCGCGGTGTCAAAACCGGACTTGAGAAACAGTTCAAGGCATTGGCGAAGGAGAAGGGTCTCAAACTCGTGAAAGTCGTCTGGGAGGACAGCAGGAAGTCCAAAACCTCTTCGTCTTCCGATAATAAATCGAAGCGGACTCGGAAACCGTCGAATGTGCTCTACCGCAATCCTAAAAATCCAGAGCAGACCTGGCCAGGTCGTGGCAGATCCCCGAAATGGTATCAGGACCTTTCAGAGAAAGCGAAAGCCGCCTGCAAAGAGGAAGTTAAGATCACGAAGCCCGAGAGCGAATGATCTGAGCAACAAGCCGGCTGAGAAGGGTGCCGGGAAATCCCTCTCAGCTGCGATTTACCGCGAGCAAGCCACCGCACCCATGGGTGGTGAGTAGCCCAGACGCAAAAAAGCCGCCTCCTGAGCCGTAGGGGCGGCTTTTTCTGTTGTGGTTATGATATGGACGTCGACATAGCTTTGGAAAAATGGAAATTACAGGATTTAAGTAAAAGATGTACGATATCCAGTGCAGGTGCGAGTCAGAGGATCAGCGACGTATACAGGGAAATGACAGGGTTTACGAATAAGATGTAATTTCCCCAGGCACAGGACCAGACTCAATGCATGGGGGCTGGATCCATAGATGTAAGGGGATGGGTAAAATAGTTAGGTATTTTCAGGGCTCGATCAGTGCGCGGAGTATTTCAGCTCCAATTATCAAATCTAGTCGGTATGGAAGCTGTTAGCCCACCCCTCATCGCAATCTATTCCGTAACAGAGGTACCACCGCACTTTTCCAGCTTTCAGCCCATCTCCACCATCAATCTTTTGGTCTCTTGCTTGGCATGAAGACAACAAAATACGCTTATGAAACACCTTATTGCCTGGCAGAGGGGATTGTTGATCAAATATGGCCTGATCAGACGCTTCTACGCAATAAGCATATGCTGAATAACCTGGATCAATCCACCCTCTCTTTTCCATCCAGCTCTTTCCTCCCATATAAACACCAAGCAAAATGCCGCTAAATAATGGGAGCACCACAATGATAAAAAAGATATTTTTTATGGTATTAAAAATGCGTGTATAGATTGAATTCCGGTCAGGACCATCACTATTCTTCATCGTTCTACCACCACTTAATAAAACGTGTTGTTAATTTTTTACTATAACAAACATAATGATTAGTTTCTGGAGTCATTTGTTAGATATAATATTTCGTTTCTCAGCATCTAAAATTCTGTGCCCTATTAGGCCAGCAAATGCCCTGAGGACTCGCCAGTTTTGCATCATCAATGTCTGAAATGTTTCAACATCTAGTATTAACATCACAACACTGGAAGATGAAATAACATCGGCTGATCTTGGTTCATTAGAAACCAGTGCCATTTCTCCAACTACAGATCCCTTTTTGAGTTCAATGCTCGATTTGGTTCCATTTTCTTCAAATTCAACGCTGATCTTGCCAGCAAAAAGAATGAAGATGGTATCTCCAATGCTCCCTTTGTTGATTATCCGGTCGCCTTTCTCGAATTCCATGACGGTTACCATGGGCAATATAAGTCCAAGGATTTCATCGTCAGAGAGTGTTCTGAATCCTTCTACCTGTTTGAGGAAGGTGAGAAGAACACGTGAGCTGATCTCAAGAAGCGACATGTTGCATTCCCTTGGATAGTGTCAATTAATCAGTCTCTGCTTCGGATTGAAGCGCAGCGGGAAGAACATCAAGGATCGAACTCTCTTCTCCATGTTCTGCAAGCGCTATGTTACGAACTGTCATGACGTATTCAGTTTGGTGGGCCGAGTCAACGTTAATGATTACCATCTGTCCCATTGTGCGTAGAATGGAACCACCAAACCACTCCGTTGGTCCTGATTTTTCGAGAAACCGAAACTCTACTTGCATCCCACCATCAATAAGGTCAGGTGCGTCATCAGTTTCTATACAGAGTGCTTGTTTATTGACATCGTATGTGTTGCCCGGAATGGTTGATTCCATACCATATTGTATTTCAATTGGTATCTTAACCATTGCTCGTGGTGTTGTCCGACGATCACGTGCGTTACGTCTTTCCGTTCCACCATCATCAGGGGTTTGGTCCCTATTGCTGCGCCGATCTCCAAGAGTTGATACGGATATCGATTCAAGGATCTCTTCCAACTCCTTCAGCATTTCCTGGGATTCTCGCGTCATCTCACGAAGAAGCTCACTATTGAGTACGGTGTCTGGTTGGTCTGGATTAAGCATCCCTTCGAGATGGCAAAGAATATTTTCTACGTCATTGATGACCTTAAGGACATCTTCCCGTCGTTCGTCCAGTCGTTGCAGGATAGCAGGTTCTGGAATTGGGTTGTGCAGAAGAGACCACTCTCTGATTCCAATGTCGCGAATGCGTTCTTTTACGTTTCCACAATTATCCCGCAATGATTTGACCAGAATCGATGTCTCTTCATCGTCATCAATCTCACTGAGATCAACTTTTTGATCTTTGGACAGAACATTTAGACAGCGGATATGGTTCGGTTTGGAAATCATCAGATTCTGCACATCCAATGATTCATCTTGATTTGGCGCAGTTATGGTCGGGACTGCACGTCGTTTTCCAATGAGATAATCCAGAGACATTTGTAAAAATTCAGTGATTTTCAGTGTTCGATTGTACAGTGACTCGGAAAGGGTAAGGGTATGAGGTTCAAATGGATCTAAATCCTGAGAAAGGATTGAAGATTGCATTCGAATCGACTCCACTTGAAGATGGACTGTACGAAAAAACAATCTATTGATCTCTAAAAAATGTCGTCTCTTGTGGACAAGCTCATCCGTGGTTCCAGAGGCGATCTGTTGTCCAAGTTCTTGGTCGATTTTCTGAATATTCTCGGTTAGTTCAGCTACAGTTCCCAATTTTTCTTCAAGAAGGATAAGAGCCTTATCAATTGTTAAAAGATACATCGATTTATCGTTAATGCGCGCCTTAACTGACTCCATACGACGGGCAAGATTCTCAACATGCTGTGCAAGATCGAACTGATCGGTATCAGAGGATTGGTGTTGTTCAATTCTTTCGAGCATGGTCCGGAAGCTTTTGCGTATCTGATTCGCATGCTTTTCTTGCTCCTTGGCACCAATCTCTCCATCGCTTGGAACTCCGCCATCTCCGGTTGTCCAAACCTCAAGCAGGCAGGTTTCTATAACATTCAACTCCTCAACCATACCATCCAACCCAAGAATACGATCTATGGCAGGGCGTATATGTTTGATACGGTCGAGATCGGATTGTAATGGTCCAAAATGTGTACGGCGAAGCCTCGTCAGGGTATGGATTAATATCTCCTGACTGTTAACGAGGTTGACAACGAGCTGGCTGACTCGTCTCAACTCCTCCTCAATACCGTCGACAACTCCTACAATCTTTGAGCTCTCTCCCTTGTGATGAAGAAACGTGTCTGTAAGCACCTTTACATCCATGCTCTTAATCACTTCAGATACGCTCTCTTCATTGAGTTGAAAGCCTTGGAAACGGGAGAGCCCCAGCAAGATTGTCCCACCTTCTTCTAGTTTTTCGAAGAGATCAATCTGTTCCCGAATACCCAGTGCAGTCTCGATAGCTTCCCGATTAGGCATACGGGCAAGAGTGTTCTGGAGTGGAGTAACCAGTTCCTCCTTTATCACCGGCATACGGCGAGCAAGAAGATCCAACAAATCAGGTGCGTATTGAGAGTAGGCATTTATCTGTTGACGCGATTTATCGTCAAGACGCATCTGTCGCATTTGCCAACCAAGACCGGTAACCGGTGAGCAGGATCCAGTAGCTCGGGCAGTTATCTTCTCTTTATTTTCGAAAATAGGACCTAAACGTGTTACAAGGTTAGCCACCTCTGATTTATAGAGAGCATCGTGTGCCTTTAATGCATCGTTCAGAGCATGAAAGCGTTTTTCAAAGGTATCATTGCCAAAAGAGAACCCTTTAATCAGGCCTGGGAATAGGTGGTCTATCAGTTCTGCTGAATGAATTTTTCGTTCATCGAGGTAACGTTCAATCGTCGTACGCCTGACGTTATATGCAGTAACTGGATCTATTCGCGTCTCTTGGAAAAGTCCCGCAAACCAGAATCGGAATTTTTCCCCTAACGATTGATCTATTCGTGCTTTTGTCTTGGGATTAAGATGTTCAATATAGTGATTGTAACTATTACGAAAGACGTGACTTCTTGGAGGGGAGATCCGAGGCAGCAACGCTCGGATTTCAGGACGCAGGAAGAAGCTTCGCAGTTCAGCGGCAAACTTCTCCTCCCAATTGACAAAACGTTCTGTGTTCTCATCAAGAAACGTTCGGTCACGGCGACCCCAGCGGGCAACCATTGTGCTGAAAAAGATTGGGTCAGATAGATCCATACTGATGGCGATGAAGAGGATCAATGTCAGAATGAGTCCACCAATCGACGCTCCATAACTCTCAAAAAGGAGATTCTTGAGTTCTGCTAGATTACGTCGTTCAGCAGTCGGAATAGAGAGGTTTTTCAGAGCGTCAAGAGAGTCAAGATTGGGAATATCGATGGAGACGTCAATGTCATAGGTCGATTTCTTGGCCAAACCTGCTTTATCGACTTGTTTTAGAAGTTCAATATGTTCATTTGCAATTGCGCTGATCTGATTGACAATAGCCTTATATGCAACGGTATGTGCTTCTATTGGGGTGACAATCTCTTCCATCACCTCATTGATATGGTATGCCTCAACTTTGAAAGCGTTGGAAACACTGGTTGGCGAGAACGGATCCATGTACAACATCCGCTCAAGAACATCAATCTGACGAAGAACCTGATCATTCATCGCAAAGTGTTGACGGCTGAATTCTCTGACATGACGGCGCATCTTACTTTGAAGCGATGATGCGAGATCGATATTTGCGCTTCGGAGCATGCGATCAATGTTATTCGCTGTCCGAGAACGACGCTTCAGCTGCGAGCCAACATCCGTCTTACCAGGCTCGTACCCTCCATGGACAACATAATACTTTCCCCAATAGCGCGGCCCTTTCTTGGCAATGCCACTGCTGGCGGAACCAAGGCGTTCATCCAGTGGCACCTGCTCAAACGCCTTAACCATCTGGGTAACACGTTGCTCGATCATCACTTTCAGATCATTGAGCGATTTTGGATTGTCTGGGTCAGGTCGACGGGCATCACCGAGGGATGTGCGAACCTTTCCTTCGATCATGCTCCACTGGTTAGAGAGATCGTCCTTTTTGGTCACCATCAGGACAATGCCATCGTAATTTGTCCAAATTGAGACACCCGTCAACAGAAAACAGATGGGAAGCCAGATGAAGTGACGCCGGAAAGCACTCTTGATTCCTTGTACAACCCGTCCATTGTTAGCCATTCCCTGGAACAGGCGTGCTTTGAAATCAAGAATGATGGAAGAGAGAGTGAGACCTGTAAAAATCGCTAATCCGAGACGGAAAGCCTCATTCTCTGGACCGACGAGACCTGGACCAATGAGAGAGACTGCAGCATCGTCCTGAATCAGGTCAGAAAACCCTTTTGCCGTCGTCAGTGTAGAAAGTATGAAGAGAATGATTCCGATAAAATTCTTTCCAAGGGAAAACAGTTTTCCCATGATCTCCCGGAATCGTTCCTGAGGAGAGATCAGAGTTCCGCGACGTCCAAGAATGTGCCTCAATGAGCGTGATACGCTGATAGCCTGAGGGAGTTGCGGAAAGAAACTGTCAGGGATATGGGCGAAGTTCTCTTTCAAGAGACGCATATTGATACGAACAAACAGAACCGTCAGTTCATAGAATGAATTCTCATCAAGCATGGCTTCACTGCCCGTCTTGAGAGCCTCTTTGAACTCCTTGAACTGTCTGATGGTGGGAGTGGCACCTCCTTTTTTTTGTGCTTCCTCCTCCTGGATCATCGCTTTCCGAAGAAATCTAACAGTTTTTTTGGCACGTTTGACGTCTGCCCCTTTTAAATCTTCCAAAACAATATGAAAATCACTCTCCTCACGCCCATCCTCATGGGAGTGAAGATCTGCGCTCAAACGTGGGGTAAGAACAATGGGGCCATCTTCCTTGCCTCCAGGTGGAAAGCAGCGGGTAACAAGTGTTCCGTATCGACGAAAAAACGGATTGTCCAGGTAGGTATCGCCGTGTGATGTATACCCCATCTCTACCACCTTATTCTTCTTTTATCTAATTTATTAATTAGTTATCGTTCTTGGTCTGTACTCTTGTGACCATGAATCATTCAATTGGCTAGAGGAAGATCCCCCCCCCGGAGTCACTCCCGTTACTAACCATTTAGATCAGTTGCAGCAACAAGCACCATGTAGATCACAGACGAGAGGTCTGTGACTCACTGAACGGAGTCTCATCAGTCATAAGATGTACAAGATACTGATATTATAGATTTTTATGCATTGTTAATCAATGAAGATGGGACTCTTCACACTTTTGATCTTTCCTGAATCTGCCAAGCCTATGGAAATAATGCCAGTATAGAAAGGGACGTATGGAGAGTGGATATAAATTTTCAACCTCGTGCAGGGAGGATTTCGTAGCACTGTATCTACGAGTTGCGGCATTATTTCGTTCAAACGAATGCTCTTATCTTCCATCCGATTGTTGCTGTCAGATGTTGGGTCAAATGTGTGTATACGATATGGTGCATCAGCTTTGTTCTTCTTTGTTATCCGAAGGCATTGTGCTCTATCGTCATTTCCAGTTTCCAGTGAAATGAACCGGACATTACTCTCTGGTAGCATCACATCACCGAGGAATTTTTCCGGCACAAGCGTAGCGTGAAAATCATTTGTGATCTCTTCAACCTCGGAAAATCCGAAATAGAGAAAAACAAGCATCAGCACAAAGAACAGAGCAAAAGCCAACCCAAGCGCCTTAACAGAATAATAAATATAGCGAAACACCATTTTTACATTCCTGTCTGACGCGTTATAGTGGATCATCTTAGGCGTTGTGGAACAGTTCAGGGCATCATTTGCTCTGATTCTATCCAATTCTTAACCCGTCTTTTCGAGACGCAGCTCCAAAAACGGTAGTGTCGCAAACTTTTAGGCTACCAGCCAATCCCACTTCTGGTACCCTCTGAGCCATGTAGGGATAGACATGATCAGTTTTAAAGGTCAGCGGTTCAGGTGTGTGGCAGGCTCACCCCAATCCTATGTGGAACAAGTGGAGATTGTAGACAACAGGTCGATGCCCCAACCTCGGAGAACTTCGTCATCCGCTATTGAACCAAAGCCGGCCTTGGACGTTCAGTCGACTTTTTCTCAAAACCAAGGGGGATTTCCCCATGTTTCAAACCATGACCCTGAAAACCAAACTGAGCCTGACCATGGCCATCAGCCTCATGTTTATCCTCATGATCAGCGCCATGGCCATGATCACCATGAAACAACAACATCAGACCGCCATGAAGTCCCTCTATCACATTGAACTGTCCCTTGAAAAACAGCAAGATAAGAACATAATCTCCAATCAGATTCGCAAAGCCGGTTCCGATCTGAAACAAAGACACCAACATGGTGAAACCCTGCTTCTTCTGGTCACCATCATAGCCATCATGCTCAGTCTGGTGATCAACATGTTCGTCATGCGCATGATTCTCATGACCCATAAAAACGCTTAATGGCCTGACAGTGTTCCGATCACCATGTATTGGATTCCAATGGATTACACCAACTCATGATGAATGGGGAAACGGCCTGTTCTCCAGGATAAACGTATTTTCAGAAATCAATGACGACATCCACCCCCTAACTCTATCACTAATTTTAACGTATATCCATAGTATAATCATATATATAAGACATGCGGTACTGCCGAGTCACCAAGGCAAATCGAGAGTCCGCTCTTAAACGGATACACTGATAATCGTCCTATGATCAGTGACAAGGTACTAGGATCAGTCGTCGTCAGGGGATATCAGGTTCATCCGGGAAGGAGACGCCAATGTCTGAGATCGTCACTTGGGTTATCGGGGTAGTGCTGATCGCGTTATCGGCTCTAATTGCCGGGCTTAACCTATGGTGGATGGTAATCTTACCCATGCACCAGCCACCAGGTACTCGCGGACCATCCTCTATACCCCTAGTCGGCGGATTGATGGGTGCAGCGGGTATGTTTACCCTGCCGGTGGCGTGGTGTAACGATTGGTTTTGGATACCGTTGGTCGTGGACCTTGGAGCGCTCCCATATCTACTGATGGCATTTTGGACACTCTATCGATCACGTTCGTGAAAGAACGGCGGTGGATTAAATGGTTCCACCGATGCATTTTTTAGAGGTTACAGGTTGATGTGTCTGTTTGGGTACACCTGAACGTTACGGCTGGATGTTACGCTTTTCGCGTATCATTAGGGTCGATTATGGATTTTGTTACGATCCTCACAGCAAGGTCTAGACCCATGCTTTACACTTCCCGCTTGGTCGGCCATTTCCTCCTGAATCCCTTTCTCGTCGAATGTATCCAGTATTGTGTCAGGTAGTGCACTGCTTCTGTGTTCTCTCCAGCCCACCTTCTTCTTCCATCAATTGAACAACTGATAGGATTACTATATATTTCCGTGGAATATACTTTCAAGACAACAACTTATTTGGAGCGTGTCATGAGGACTCCACTTCTCAGAAGGCGGGACCGCGGCTTCTCTCTGCTGGAGCTGGCGGTTAGCATCGTCATCATCGGCATGGTCGTGGCGGCGGTTGCCGTGGGTCGTAACACCATGAGGAGTGGTGAGGCGTTCAAAGCCTACCAACAGTTCATCAACCCCTGGGTGCAGTCGGCTATCCAGAGGTTCCAGAACACAGGGCTCTCCGGATTCGGCACGACGGGTGGGCTCAACAGCGATCCCTACAACTTCGGCGGCGGCACCATCGACCGGCAGAGCGCCACTTTTAGCGACGGCATGGTGACAGTGGTGTTTGCCCTCTCTTCAGAGATGCGGGTGGATGCGTTGGAGGAGTTGCAAGGGGTGGTGGAGAACGGCTTTGAATCAGCACGGCGGATCGATTTCACGCAGGAGAGTATCTCCGTCGCCTTTGAGCTGGCCAGCGTCAACCAGACCACCGGTAGCGAAGTGGAGACAGAGAGCACTACCACGGATGACAATTCCGGACCGGCTACGTTCTTAGAAGTTTTTCCATTTTTTGCACCATTCAATCCTACGGAGCAGGATATTGAGAATTTTACGAGTTTTTTAGGCATCTTAATCTCGGAGGCTGAGAGTAGCGGGGAGCCGAGTACATTCACAAACCCTCCAGATTCTGCAACGCCCTTTTCCTTCACTGCGAATTCTGATGGGTCTATTGAAGTGGACCCTGACGGAGCCGGGCCGGAAGAGGCCACGGTTTATGGAGTGGGTGAGTATGATTTTGGGCTGTAGGTTCAACTGTCTGATCTGACAAACACGCCGGGACTGCCTCTTGAAAGGTGTCCCGGCGTTGTCTCGACTGTTTCTCTTCTCGATGACCCTGACAACAGATCGTCACTATCCAAGTGCTCCCTCTGTGTGTGCATCGCCGAAGAGTGCGTTCAAGGATCCCAACAAGGTGTTACTGAAAGCAGCCTGTGAGTCCCATCTCGACGGGCTATACAGAAAACCCCTCTGAAAATCCCTCATCTCGCATCAATGTTTACGCGGGTTTCAAGAGGCCGTTCAGGCTATACAACAAACAAATACCGGCCACGGCGTAAAAAGAAACGAGGCCCGAAGAATAAATTGAAGAAGCGTTGGCCGAAGGGAATGAATTACGCCACCGTCAAGAAGACTCGAAAGAAGGGGCGTGTTGTGGAGGTGAGTACGACCCAGGTGGCCGGAACTGATGAGGCCTTGGAAGACGCCCTGCAAGGATCCCCCTGCTCCACGACAATTAACACCTCATTTGTCGAGAGGTTCAATGGCTCCGCTCGCCATTTCAATGCCAGGAAGCAGAGAAAAACTTATTCGTTTTCAAATCAGTTCC
>JADGBX010000071.1 GCA_015231265.1 Magnetococcales bacterium
GATGAAGATAATACAGACTAATAACTATCTGCCGCCGGATGCACTGTTTCAGGGAGCAGTTTCGACAGAGGCGATCGGTTTGGTTTCACCGCCACGTCATCTGTTGCTGCAGTGGCACATTACCGATCGGTGTGACCATCGTTGTAAACACTGCTACCAGCACGATTTTACGCTCCCCGGTCCCGACTGGCAGCGCATGCGTTCCATTTTGGCGCAGTATCTCACCATGCTACGCTGGATTCGTCGTCATCACGGTGGTCGTGAGCAGGTGGGTCACATTCACGTTACCGGCGGCGAACCTTTGGTACATGGCGATTTCTGGAGTTTGGTGGAGCTGCTACCCAACTATAAAGACCTGTTCAGTTTTGCTGTTTTAACCAATGGACGCAGTGTGGAGCAGCAACAGGCGGAACGTCTTAAGAAACTGGGCGCCTCTTTCGTACAGGTGAGTCTTGAAGGCCGGCGCGAAAGCCATGATGATATTCGGGGCGAGGGAGATTATGATCAAGTCGTCCAGTCAATCAGAACCATTGTTCGGGCTGGTCTCTCCTGTTCAGTCTCCTTTACGGCCCATCGTCGGAACTGGAAGGATTTTCCCCATGTGGCGCGCGTGGCCAGAAAAGCAGGGGCAACGAGAATCTGGGCCGACCGCCTGATCCCGTTCGGAACAGGGGAGAGTATGGCGGACGATGTGCTCTCACCAGATGAGACGCAACAGTTTATCAAGGTGATGGTTCGTGCGGGTCTGGAGACAAAGCTTCTCTCGTTCGGCAAGAGCCACGTGGCCATGAACCGGGCATTGCAGTTTTTGGAGTCCGGTGGACGTCCCTATCGCTGTCCTGCAGGGGACTCTCTGGTCGCATTGATGCCTGATGGAGAGTTGCTGCCCTGCCGGCGCATGCCCGTGGCAGTTGGTAACCTCAATCGGCAGAAACTGGTGGATATCTACAAAAATGCGCCACTTCTACATGCGTTGAGAAATCCAGAACAGAGTGGCGAAGGGTGTGAGGAGTGTTTCTACAAGGGAAGCTGTTCGGGAGGGTTGCGCTGTCTCTCGATGGGTGTATACGGATCCCCTTTCAAGAAGGATCCGGGCTGTTGGCGCCATCCGTAACCCTCTGGATGACGCCAGCTTCTCTGAAAGTGCTCGGAAACAGTTTCAGATAATCAGCCTTTTACTTTCACTTCAATGGCGCGAGGTTTGGCTTGCTCAGCTTTGGGCAGGGTCACTTCGAGCACGCCATTGCGATAGCTGGCCTCGATTTTCGTTGCGTCCGTAGCCGTGGGAATTTGGAAACTGCGGCTGAAGCGTCCATAGGCGCGTTCGACACGGCGGTAGTCATCCTTCTTTTCTTCATGTTCGAAACGGCGCTCTCCTGAAAGGGTGAGGCGGCCATTCTCAACATGAACGTGAATATCCTCCTGGTTCATGCCAGGGAGGTCCGCGGTGAGGTGGTAGCCCTCCTCATCCTCTCGGACGTCCACGCGTAGGTCCCACTCCGAGACCATGCCTCGGGTCTGATTGGTGTCAAAATCCATGTCGAAGAGGCGGTTGATCTCCTGTTGCAGGCCACGCACGCTGCGGAAGGGGTCGTAGGTGATGATGGACATGATCTGATCTCCTTGGTGCCGAAAGTGTCGGTTGATTACGGTAATGCTCTGTTGGTGAAGCAGCCCAGCATGCTGAATAGGTTCGGAATGGAGTGCGCGTGTGAGAGAGTCGTCACACCTCACGCATTATCGAACCACCTCGACGTACTGAGACTCTATTCAACAGGCAGTTGGTTTCGGTCCGGACCAATTAACCCTCTCTATCCTGTCTGTCTTGCATATGGGATCCGTCATGAGAGCTGTCAAGTGTCAAGTGGAGTGCAATGAAGAATCGCGAACAATCGATGAGTACGCTCTCTCCGGGGCTCTTGTTGATCTCTGTCATTCGAACCCCAAAGAGTTATGCACAGCTTCTTGTTCAGGAGCGTGAAGTGGTGCTGCGTCTGGCACGCAAGTCAGGATTGTTGGCGCGCTTGGCACTCTTACTTCAGGAGAGTGGTGTCTGGCGGCGCCTCTCCCTGCGTGAGCGGAATATTCTTGAGGGGGCTCGTGTTCTCTGTCTGGAGCATGAGCGCATGCTTTCATGGGAGGTTGATCGCATTCGGCGGGCCATGTGGGATTCGAAGGTAAAACTGATGGTGTTGAAAGGGGCGGCCTTTGCCCAAGCTGGTTTGGATCTGGCTCGGGGGAGGATGGTGGCCGATGTGGACATTCTTGTGGAGGAGTCGCAACTTGATCTGGTTGAGTCCCTGCTCAAGAAGGCGGGGTGGGAGGCAGAGATCCACAACACTTATGATCAGCGTTACTATAGAGAGTGGATGCATGAGATCCCCCCTATGCGTCATCGTCAGCGATTAACGGAAGTGGATGTGCACCACACCATTCTGCCACGAACCAGCCGCTTGAAACCTGACGGCGAGAGGATTCTGGAGGCTGCTGTTCCTGTGGAGGATACACCGGGGTTGTGGCGTCCATCGAACGAGGATCTGGTTCTGCATGTTATGGTGCATCTCTTCTATGATGGTGATATGGAGAGGGGGTTGAGGGATCTTGTGGATCTTGACTTTCTTGCCCGTCATTTTTGTCAAAATGACGGTTTCTGGGATCGTCTCATCATGCGTGCAACAGCGCTCGATGTCATGCTGCCCACCTACTATGGTCTCTGGACTGTGCATCATCTGATGGAGACTCCCATACCGAACAGAGTGCTGATCACCGCTCGGGATGCAGGAAAACCGGGGTTGGTAAAAGGTGCTATCATGCGGAAGTTGATAGCGCTAGTCATCGTCCCAGATGCTCCGGATGGGGTCTCGAAGGTGCGCACAGTTGCGCGTTGGTTGCTCTATTTGCGATCACACTGGTTGCGTATGCCCCCACTCTTGTTACTGAAACACCTCACCAGGAAAAGTCGGCGTCGTATCAATCCCGATGCACGTAACCGTCGTGCAGTCTGAGTCAGGAGTTCAACGTTCATGTGTGGAGTAGCCGGTTTCTGTGATCTTGCACTGTTTTCGGAGAATAGGGAGGTGCGTTCACCAGACGCTAAGCTTCTTGAAGAGATGACCGATGCGCTCTCCCATCGTGGTCCCGACCAGCGAGGAACCCATTGTGAAGCCGGGATTGGTTTAGGGCATCGTCGACTGTCGATCATCGATCTGTCCGAATCAGGTCGGCAGCCCATGTTCAATGAAGACCATTCCATCTGCGTGATCTTCAATGGTGAACTCTACAATCATCACGAACTCCGCCAAATTCTCAAACAGCAGGGGCATCGATTCCGTTCGAGAACAGATACGGAAGTGTTGGTGCATGGTTGGGAAAGTTGGGGAATGGAGTTGCTGGATCGAATTCGGGGCATGTTTGCCTTTGTTTTGTGGGACCGAAAGCGGAAAGAGTTGCTGCTTGCGCGGGATCGTTTAGGCATCAAGCCTCTTTATTATGCGCGCACCACTGATGGTTGGTTGGTTTTTGGATCGGAGCTCAAGGCTCTCATGAAGGTGCCGACATTCGAGCGCCGTCTCAATCCCCAGGCTGTGGAAGAGTATTGTGCGTTGGGATATGTCCCCGATCCACGGACAATTTTTACTGGTATGCACAAGCTGGAGCCAGCCACAACGCTCCGCTTTGCTCCTTCAGAAGCGTTTCCGGAACCAGTTCGCTATTGGCAGCCGCCATTCGGAGAGGAGGGGCCGTGGCGGTCCCTGTTGGATCAGGCAGAGCGGAGCCGTTCCGAGGAAGGGGTCACGCAGGCATTGTGGGAGCGGTTGCGCGAGTCGGTCCAGGTGCATCGAGAGTCGGATGTGCCGTTGGGTGCCTTCCTCTCCGGCGGTGTGGACTCGACAGCAATTGTTGCCCTGTTATCGGAGATGGATGAGCAGCCGGTCAAGGCGTGCACGGTCTCATTTGGAGAGCGCCGATTTGATGAAAGCCCTTATGCCATCGAGGTTGCAGAACGTTTTCAGGCGGATCACAGTTTGGAGCGTGCTGATCCTCTTATGAAAGAAGGGGACCCCTTTTCGCTGCTTGCAGGACTCTATGATGAACCGTTTGCAGACGATTCTGCACTTCCTACATGGATGGTGTGTGGCTTGGCCAGAAAGCAGGTAACGGTTGCGCTTGCTGGTGATGGTGGCGATGAGACACTTGGGGGATATCGTCGATACCGGTTCTTTCTAGCTGAAGAGCGAGTTCGTTCCAAGATTCCGAGTTCCATCCGACGTCCGGTCTTCGGTGCATTGGGTCGTCTCTATCCGAAAATGGATTGGGCGCCGCAATTCCTACGAGCCAAGAGCACATTTCAAGCGCTCGAGCGAGCACTGCCTGAAGCGCTTTTACATGGTGTTTCCATGATGCCCGACACGTGGCGCAATAATCTCTATACTGACGCATTTGATCGTGAATTGGCGGGGTATCGGACCAGCGACTTGTTTGTTGAGTGGGATCGGAAAGCGGGTCTTAATGATCCTCTTGATCGCATTCTCAGTTTGGATTTTCACAGTTTCCTGCCGGGTCGGATCCTCACCAAAACCGACAGGGCCAGCATGGCTCATGGGCTTGAAGTTCGTGTTCCCATGCTGGATCATCACTTTGTTGAATGGGCAGTTACTCTGCCTTCACTATTCAAAATACGAAATGGTGAGGGTAAGTACCTTCTTAAAAAGGCGTTGGAGCCTTCACTCCCTCAAGGGTTTCTAAAGAGGCCTAAGATGGGGTTCTCGACCCCGTTGTCCCAGTGGTTGCGCGGATCTTATCGTCAGCACCTGACGAAAATAAGTCAAAATGGCCGACTTTTCGAGACCGGTTGGTTCTCCCGTAAGGGGGTCCAGCAGATGGTAAACGCCCACCTCGCCGGTCAGCGGGATTATGCCTCGGCTTTGTGGGGGTTGTTGATGTTTGAAGCGTTCCTTGAACACTGGGATCTCCCCAGGGTGTGACACAATAATTCAGATGTGTAATGCTAAGTGTGACACCTCTGCCAATTCCCCCGATAAAAAAATCTTAGTTTCCACGATAGTTCTGGAGAATAGAGTTGCTACACTCAATCCTGCATCCATGGATCAGTGGTCTCTGATTGTGTGATTGTTGAATGGATCAAGTGTTTCTTGTGATCGACTGTCAATACACTATGGAAGAGTGAGTTGAGTTATGAATGAACAGACAACGGATAGTGTCGCTACTTGCCCTCACTGTAAGGCAAAGTATGCTGTTGATTACGACCGCATTCCCGATCATGGCCGCAGCCTGAAGTGTCAAAAGTGCTTGCAGCGCTTCACAGTGATGAAGCCCAACTCCTTCTATAGGAAGCACTACTCACCGGAAGTGGCGGCCTACATTATTCAGCGTAAGCAGACACTGCTTGTCAGCAATATAGCATATGATCTTGAAAGAATTTCAGTTCTTGAGCGCTATATCATGGATCGCCGGAAAGAGAAGCCGCAGTTGGAGCGTGGTCTAGCCGCCGCAACTGTTGAGGACATGAACGCGTTCTTTGACTGGGCGCGCGTTAATAACAGTGATGATCAAGTTGAAGGGTTCAAGGTAACGCTCATCGAGCTATTTGGGGTGCTCATTCAGGCTGGCAAAATCACCAGGAATCCACTGGTGAGCAGTGATGAGGGGGCGGCAGTTGATGAGGGGCCGCTCACTGAGGAGGAGATCGCCTATGTGCAGCATAAAATTGTTCAAGAGGGTGATTCGGGTCTCCGATTCGATCTCAAAAGAATAGAAGCGTTCAAGACTTATCTTGAGCGCATTGGTCGGACATTCAGAAATGCCAGTAAGGAGGATATTAAGAAGTTTCTGGCGCTGACTGAGAGCTCTTTGACGGCCAGTCAGGCAAAGGGCTTCGGGGTCACTCTGGATGAATTCTATGATGTATTGACGCATGAGGGAATTATTCCTACTCAGCCCATGACGGAAGCGGATAAGGTTGCCTGGGATGGGTTGGCAATGTTTGAGAACATTTTGGAGAATAGTGATCCTGAGACACTTGAACACGAAGCAGAAACGGCACTTGAGGCACGACAAGCTCGTCAAAAAGTGATGTCAAGTCGTGGGTTCTGGATGTTGTTGGTGCAAATGATGAGGGTCAGGCGATCCAGGTTGCAGTTGATCGGTGTCGTGACCGCGATCAGTCTCTTGGTGGTAGTTGTCGTGGTTAGTTTGGTTAAGTTGGTGGACCTTGGTGATCCTACTAAACGTCAGATTGATGAATTAGCAGCCTCAAAAACTGCCCAGGAAGCGACATTGAAAGAGCAACGTACTGCACTTGCAAAAGCGGCTGCAGAGAGCGCTCTTCTGAAGAGGCAGCTTGCCGAACTGGAGAGTCGTTTGGCTGAGCAAGGAGATAGTGCAGCCGAAATGACAGCCCTTCAAGATCGACTCAAACAGCTTGAAGGGGCTGTTGGTAGCGGAGTGGATGGTCGTGATGTGCAGGAGCTTCGCTCCACCATGGCGGTGTTGGAGAGGAGGGTTGCTGATAAGGAGATGGCCGTCAAGGAGGCGGCGCGCATTCGGCAGCGGGTCAAAGAACTGGAGAAAGCGGTACTCTCCACACCTAAGGGGCGTCAGGCTGTTCAGCAGGCGCTGAAAGCAGATACTGTCAGAAGAGAGCAGCTTCGTGCTCGAGAACGGCAGTTGGCGATGGCGCAACAGCGAAAGGATGAGTTGTTGGTATTGAAAGCTGCGCGTCTCAAAGATAAGCGTTGCGTGCAAGGTAACTGTTGGGAGGGGAAGGGGACATACGTCTTTGAAGATGGGTCTCGTTACCAAGGTGAGTGGATGTTGGGAGAGCAGCACGGGCAGGGTACTCATATCTACGCAAACGGCAATAAATTCGTGGGGTCGTGGAAAAATGGTCGCAAAGGGCGGGGGGCGAAACATCTGGTCTTTGCGGATATTATCAAACGACAACAGGAGGAGCGCCGAGCTCTTGAGAAGAGAGCGCAAGAGCGCGCACAAAAGAAACAGGATCAGGCGCGCATTGCCGATACGATTGCCGAGGCTCAATCGTCAGGGAAGGTGGGGTGTATCATGGGAGATTGTGAGAACGGGCAGGGGGTTTTCATGTTCAATGGCGGGGATGTCTACCAGGGAGATTTTACGGAAGGGGCGCGCCATGGTAACGGAACTTATCGCTTCAAGAGTGGCGATGTGTACAAGGGTGGATGGAATAACAATACGAAACATGGCGTTGGTATGGTGCGTTTTGCTAATGGCACGGTCATGCGGGGGCGCTGGGTTGATGATAAGGTTGTAGAGCGCATGTAGAGTGGGGAGATGTGTGAGAGTGGTGTAGTATCAGAAATCGTCATTCTGATGTTTTGCTAGAGCTGCTAGCGGGATGGTTCCTGCTCCTGATCAGCTGTTTGAAGAGCGGTATCATCAACAGGATTCTTGAAGCGAGCATTGCCGTCACCCCTCCAAGCGCCAGAGATCCGGCATAGACATCCAGCATAAACTCCGGAACCGAGCCAAGAAGAGGATTGTCGTTTCGGAAAGGAGTGAGTGGTTGCACATCGAAAAAGGTGGCAGCATTGATCGCAAGTGTTGCAGATGCACCTGCAAATGCACTGAACCAGTGACCAAACGGGCCTGTGGTGGCCATGATGTAGGTGAGTGGATGTGTGTCAGACGTGCGTCTTTTATTCCATAACCGTACAAACGCATTGCCAGCGATCAGGCCAACAGGGGCTGCAATGAGCGAGGCCAAGAGTACCCCGGCTGGTGAATGTAGATAGCGGTGAGTAAAAATTTCGTCCTGGAGAAGCCAAAACAGCACTTCAGCTTCAAGAACAAGATGCCCAAAGAGGAAGGATATCAGGCTGATCTTGAAAGGAAGAATGGATTTAAGCGCGAGCCCAGGCCCTACGGGTAGAACAGACAAGAGCATGTGAAGGATCCGTTCGAGGACGAAGGCAGTTTGAGAAGAGGGAGGCCATCACCTTATGGAGCGATAGGTGATACTCTCCGGGACGCTTCATGGTAGTCGATTCTTTTTGATATGGTAAGGTCAATTCGGATTGATGGCAGGGAGCGCCTGTTGTTTCAGAAAGCTGTTGAGTCCGTTTGGGCTTTATTGAAGAGTAGCCAAAGTACGGATCGTTGGTGAGAGTGGGGGTGTGATGAAAATAGGAGTGTTGCTGACTGGTGCCATACCTGAAGCACTCAGGGAGGCTTATGGTGACTATCATGCGATGTTTTCTGCCTATTTTGCCACGCTTGGTTATGGTTGGAGTGTTGTCAAATACGATCTTCAGGCGGGAGATTATCCTCTTGATATCAATGAGTGTGATGCCTATGTCATCTCTGGCGCAGCGGAGTCGGTATTTGATGATCATGAGTGGATTCATCCAATTTGCGACTATGTCTGTCAATTGCATGATGCAAAAAAGAAGACACTGGGGATCTGTTTCGGACATCAGATGATGGCTGTTGCTCTGGGTGGCCGCTGTGAGCGTTCTGCCAATGGTTGGGGCTTGGGAGTGCGCAGAATGGAGATTATTGAAGAGGCGCCGTGGATGTCGCCGCAGCTCTCCACCTACACCCTTCTCTATAGCCATCAGGATCAAGTGACGCGGCTGCCTGATGAGGCCACCCTGCATGCTGGAAACAACCACTGTCCCGTCGGGATGTTCTCAGTGGGTGATCATTTTCTGGCACTGCAAGGGCATCCGGAGTTCAATATTGACTATGCGCGTGACCTTATACAGTCCCGACATGATAGAATCCCAAAGGGATTGATCTTAGAGGCTGTTGAGAGTATGACGCAGAAGATAGATAAGCAGGAGATCGGGCGCTGGATAGAGCGCTTCCTGAATGCATGATAATGACGCTTTGAATTGGTGGAGTTGGTCACGAATCAGGCCATTCTTCATTTGCAGCCGTTTCCAGCCCCTTTTTGCTGAGAAAACTGATAAAGTGTCTGTTTGATCCTTTTAATCGCATAGTGATACCGGGACATGGTGGCCATACCATGGATATAAGAGCAGATTCAGGTCGATCTCCAACCATCCGAGCTTCGGGTGTGCTGTGGCTTCTGTTCTGCCTCATCGCGAGTGTCGCTTCGCCGTCGGTATATGCAGCGCCAGAAGCCTCTCCATCTGTGCAGAGTTCCTCACCTTCCACTTCCGACTCCTCTGACTCTCCTGAGGGAGATACAGAAACTCCTGTGCCTGAGCACTATGCAGCGCGTCTGATTTCGTCAAAGGGTAGTGTGACTGTGGAATCCACGGACGCGCTTTCAGGTGAAACCTCTACACTCTCTCTGAAAACAGGCGACTATCTACAGCAGGGTCAGACGGTGGTGACCGGTTCTGGAGCCAGCACTCTCATACGATATCGTGATGGTTCTACTCTGCAATTGGGGCCGGACTCTCGTCTCTTGATCGAAGGGTTTGCATTCAATCCGGCGACCAGTGAGACGGTGAACCACATGCAGGTCAATCAGGGTACGTTTCGCTACATGTCCGGCTTTGTTGTCAAGAAGCCCAGCATCCGAATTCGTACCCCCTCCACTTCCCTGGGTGTCAGGGGAACAACAGTTGAAGGTTTGGCCTCTGCTGATGGGGCTCCGGGTATTCTCTCAATTCCGAAAGGCTCCGGTACCATGGAGAATGGTGCGGGGTCGATTAAGATTCCTCAGAGCGGGATGGTGGTTTTGAAGGACCCCTTCACCTTGCCGACCGCGCCTGATGCTCTACCACAGGAGATGCAGTATGAAGCGTCCGTCCTTTTTGATAGTGAGCTTGGAAAACAGCCTGTTGAACTGCCTGAACTGACTAAGGAAGAGAGGCAGCAGGATGCGCAGCGTAACCGTGTCTCCATATTGGAGCAGAAGTCTCGTCTTGCGATCGGCAGTCCGGATGGCGTCCCTGATCGAGCGTTGGAACATCTCGACGATTCTCCCCTGAAACCAACATCATCAGGCGATCAATCGGAAGATGTTTCCCAAGGAGGTTTCTTGGGTCGTATGCAAGCGATCATGGTCTCCTGGTGGGATGAGGTTATTCTGTTCCCTGAAGCGGTTGCTGCAACTTTTGACATGGTTGAGAAGCAGCTGGGATCATTGATGACCGCCTTTAAGGGCGGGTTGTTGAAACCGTCAGGAGAAACACTTTCGGAAGAAGAGACCAAGAAACTTGAACAACTGAAGCAGTTGGCTCAACAACGTTATCCGCAAGCTATTGCCGAATTGGCACGTCGCAATGAAGCACTGCGGCAGCAGAATGAGCAAGCGATGCTTAAGGGGGTGAAGGAGATTATCGCCGGAGCCGCCGAGATTGAGGATGATCCCAAGGAGCTTGCCAGAATTGTCGGCTCAGCAGCTCAAGCTGCCAAGCAGAATGGCGTCGATACGACGAAAGAGATCTTAGCCGGTGCTCTTTCGGTTGAGGGTAAGACCAACACGCTTGAGATGGCGACCAAGATTGTCGCCGCGGCTGCAGCAGGAGATCCGGATGCTGCGAAGAAGAGCGTTCTTGCCGCACTCTCAATGATTCCTGAAACGGAGCGTACTAAGGCCGCCGTCTACCTTGCCGGTGCGGCAGCGGCTGTCGCGCCCAAGTCGGCGGCGTCGATCGTCGATGGCGTTCTTGAAGCTGTCGCCGACTCTCAATGGCCTGGAGAGAAACCGTCTGCTTCAGATCTTGTTGCCGTTGTCATCAACTCTGCCGGAGCTGATGCTGCAGCAGAAGTTGCAGCAGCGGCGATCAAGCGTTCCGATCCAGATGAGATTGCAGCCATCACGGCATCTGCTATTAAAGTTGCTGGACCGTCCATGGCCGGATCCGTGGCGCAATCCGTGATTGCGGCGCTTCCTGATCAACGTCCAGATCTCATCGCCAATGTGGCGGCATCTGCTGTTCAGGTCGCTGGCGCCCAGGTGGCAGGTGAAATCGCCCGTGGTGCTGCCGAGGCTGCTGGAGAGGAGATGGCCGGACTTATTGCTGCAACTGTTGTCAGAGTTGCCGGTAAGGAGTCGGCTGCTGCTGTCGCTGGGGCTGTGACGGATGCAGTCGGACACGCCGCTGCAGCAACGGTGACCAGCTCGGTGTTGCAGGTAGCAGGACCAGAGGCGGTTGCCTCAGTTGCAACAGCCGTTATCGAATCGGCAGGGGGGTCAGCTGCTGTTGGTGTTTTGAGTGGTATCAAGTCCGTAACAGGAACTTCACAAACCACTGTTGCATTGCAGGCAGTCAACCAGGGGATGGTCGCCCATGTCCAGCAACAGCAGGTTAAAGCAGATGGTGATGGAGCTGAAGGGACAGGCTCAGCACAGGTTGCGGTTCCTCCTGTTCTCAGTGCGACGGAGTTGGCAATCATCGTTGCGGTGACCATGACGGATGGCGCATCGCCTGAAGAGGCTGCAAGAATTGCGGCGGAGATCTCTGCGAATAATCCCGGGACTGATGTGGGTATGATTGTTGCGGCTGTTGAACAGACGGCTGGTCCCCAAGCCTCCGAATCTATCTATCAAGCTGTTGCATCGGCAACGGGTCAGAATGTGGACTCCATTCGCCAAGCTGCTGAGAATTCTCAGGATGCAGTGCGCGAACAAGTTTCACAGACGCAACAGGCCTCACAACAGCAAACGCAATCCATCAACCAGTCCAATGCCATGGTTAACCAGCATGTTGAGCAGGCTGCGGCTATTGCAGAAGAGGCTGAGAAACAGGCAGAGGAGAGTCTCAAGGTTGTCGAAGAGTCGTCAGCATTGATTGAAGAGGCCGCGATCGTTGCCAATGATGTGGTGGATACGGGTGAAGCGACTCCGGTTGAAGAGATCGTCGAGAATCTGGCGCCACAGTTTTCCGGTTCAACCTCCTTCACAGTTCCTGAAATGAGCGCGGTGGGAACGGTCGTGGGCAGTGTGAGCGCTACAGATCCTGAAGGCAAAGCGATTAAATATGCCCTTTCGGGCACTAACGCTTTTCGAGTCGATTCAAGCTCAGGACGTTTGACCGTTGCTGACTCTAATGCGCTTGATTACGAAACCAAACGGGCATTCACCTTCCAGGTTACCGCCAGTGATGGAGAGAAAACCGCCTCGACTCCGGTCACGGTGAGTCTCTCCGATGTGTTCGAGAATAAGGAGCCGAGCTTTACTTCCGGCAACAGTTTCACCATTGATGAGAATCAAGCAGCAGGAGCCCTTGTCACCACAGTCACTGCGATCGATGAGGATGGCGATGATCTGAGCTACTCCATGGTGGCGCATAACTGGTTTCAGATCAATCAAGCGACCGGGAAATTGACCGTCAAGACCGGGGCGGATATCAACTATGAAGAGACTAAAACCACGACGCTAACGGTAACCGTCAATGATGGCAAAGTGGATGTCGATCAAACCATCACCATTTTAATACGGGACGTCAATGAGGCTCTGACAACCGTTGCCCTCAGTAACAGTACTTACAATATTGCATCAGAGTTGGCGTCCTCCTCTTCAAGCAGCTCGATCAATACCTACATTGGTACCTTTTCCAATGATGATGTTGATGTTGGTGATGCCCACGCCTACGTTTTGACCAACAACACCGCTTCCTTCGAGATTCAAAGCGACCAACTGCATGCAAAGGATCCGACATCACTCGCCAATGGTAGCTACTCCGTCACCGTTCAGGTTACTGATAATGGTGGTAATATTCGAACGGCGACCTTTACCATCAGCGTGGTTGCATTCTCCCATGTCTATATTGATGCGACACCTTCCGTAACGACGATGAAGGATAGCGCCCGAGACACCTATACCTCCATTCATAGCAACCTTGGTGACGCCTCTGTCTCCAGTTTTTTCATTACGGAAACAGAACTCGAACAGTTGCTGATGGCTAAACTCCATCAACAGACCTCTTCTTCAACCTTTGATATCGATAACATCGTCAAGAAGTTCGACCTCCAGATCACACCGGATCTTGTCATTGCTACCGTCTATTTTGGGCTTCTGGATACGATCAGTACCAAACTGGGCTCAACGGCTACAGCAGTCGTCGAGGGGGTTTTCGGGGCACTGAGCAGCTTTTCCGATAACTCCGGAGGTTACGAGGTGACAGTCAGATTCGTGGTCAAACCGGTTATTTCAGGCACGACGGTATCTTTCGACACCTCGGTGTCGTTTGTTGATATTCTTAACGAAGTGAACTATCTACCCAATATCTCACTCAGTCTCAGTAGTCTGATCGACAGTTACAATAATTCCTTCCTACCTGCGCTGGGCTCTGACTTTATTCTCTTCCCGGGAGATGGGAGCACCAGTCAATCTATTCCAACGAGTCTGGATATCAGTTACCTGTTTCGTGGGAACACAGTCTCGACTTTGGCCGTTGATTGGGATGGGATCACTGTGACGAAGTAACCGTGATCCTAGGGCGTGTCTTCAATAAGCCCGAAACCGCGTTGGCGTGCCGCCAGCCCTTCGGGTTTGGCCTGAAAATGCACCATGCTGCGTTGTTCGTCGCTCATTTGGCCATGCCA
>JADGBX010000072.1 GCA_015231265.1 Magnetococcales bacterium
GCACAGCAGCAGAGAAGGGTAAGATGCTCTTTTGACGAACTGTTTTCCAAGCAGTGTGGTGTTCCGGGTGGAATGCGTACTGTCTCCCCGGTCGCGACGGGAAAGCGGCGACCTCCCAGCTCCATGATTCCCTTCCCCGATGTGAAGTGATAGAGCGCCTCCGTGAGGTTGTGGTGGTGTTTAAAGGTGCGTCCACCAGGTGGAATCCGTGCTTGAGCGAGACTCTGGGCGCCGGGACCATCATGATCAGGATGTAGAAGCTCGACGATCTCCGAACCATCCTTGGTGATATAGATAGGGCGGGTGTCGATAGTGACATGGACAGATGTGGTTTTGTTGCTGTTCACTGGAGATCATTCCCTTCTAAAAGAGGGTTCTTGGCCTGAGAACCTGCCGGAGGCTTTCTGAGCCGGTCGAAATATGCTATCACAAAGGCATTTCGGTGTGCGTACGGGTGGCGGGTGGAGTGCCGGGCGTCGAACGCCATCCCATTACTGCAACCATGGTCATGAAGGGTCCGGTCGAAACGATGTCAGCAGGTGGTGTGTCGCAGAAGAGTGAAAACGAGCAGTTGGTTTCCGTCTTAATGGTGGGCGATGTGTGCGGGCGTTCGGGCAGAAAGTGCCTGAAACGGTTTCTGCCGGGCTTGCGTGAGCGGTTGAACCTTGACTGTATCGTTGTCAACGGTGAGAACGCTTCAGGAGGAATCGGTATTACTGGCAAGGTTGCTGATGAGATCTTTGCATCGGGGGTCGATGTGATCACCAGCGGCAACCATATCTGGCGCTATCGAGAGATCATTTCGACGCTGGAGAGTACCACGCGATTGATCCGGCCCCAGAACTATCCTCCGGGTACACCCGGCCACGGTTTCACCGTGTTTCCCACCGCCTCCGGAGTGCGCATCGGCGTGATGAATCTCCTGGGAAGGATTTTTATGGATCCGGTCGACTGCCCGTTTCGCGCTGCGGATCAGATTTTGGAAAGGGCGGAGCTCGGTCGGGCGGCGGATATGTGGTTGGTCGATTTTCACGCCGAGGCAACGTCGGAAAAGGCGGCAATGGCGTCTCATCTCAATGGCCGTGTTTCAGCAGTCGTCGGTACCCATACGCATGTTCCGACGGCAGATCACAGGATTCTCTCCAATGGGACGGGGTTCATGACCGATCTGGGCATGACCGGCTGCATCGATTCGGTCATCGGTATGACGGTGGAGAGTGTGCTTCCCACCATGACTACCAGGATGCCCAATCGATTTCAGACAGCGGATGGCGAAGGTTCTCTGAGTGGTGTGCGGCTGACAGTCGAAGTCAAGACGGGCCGTTGTCGAGAGATTCAACCGGTGCGTTGTGGTCCCTGGTTGGAAGAGGCCGGCATTCGCTGAGGGTGAAGAGTGTACGTGATGTTTTTTGGGAGAGGTGACTCGTCCCAATCAGTTCCTACTATGTAACAATGGTGAGTGAGACATGAGCGAGGAATCGCAGGCAAAAAAGGGTGAAAAGCTTCACGAAGGCAAGGCCAAGGTGCTGTTTGCCACGGATCGTTCCGATCAGGTGATCCAGTATTTCAAAGATGACGCCACCGCCTTCAACGGTGAGAAGAAGGGCTCCATCGCCGATAAGGGTGTGGCCAATAACGTCATCTCCTACAAGTTGATGACCATCCTGGAAGCGGTAGGCATTCCCACACACATGGTCGCCAAGCTCGATGATCGCAACCAGTTGGTGAAAAAGGTGGAGATCATCCCCCTGGAAGTGGTTGTGCGGAACATCGTTGCCGGCTCCATGGCCAAGCGGCTGGGTATCAAGGAAGGCACCAAGCTGCCCCGTCCGGTGGTTGAGTTCTACTACAAGGACGATGCTCTTGATGATCCCTTGGTGACTCTGGACCATGTTGACATGTTCGGATGGGCGACTGAAGAGGATCTGGATACGATTTTTGACTATACGCATCGGATCAATGATATCCTTATTGCCTTCTTTGCCAATATCGGTGTCACATTGGTGGACTACAAGCTGGAGTACGGCAAGTTGGTGGGTGGTGAGGAGAACGGTATCGTTCTGGCTGACGAGATCTCTCCGGATAGCTGCCGACTCTGGGATATGGAAACCGGTGAAAAGCTGGACAAGGATCGTTTTCGTCGGGATATGGGTGGTGTTGCCGAAGCCTACCAAGAGGTGGTGCGCCGCATGGGTCTCTCCGGGTAGTCGGTGAGTCTCTGTTTAGGAAATTGACAGAGTGGACTGCCGCATGTTTCCAGCATGCGGCAGGCTCTGTTTTTAAGACATAATGCGTTGGATCAATCAGTCTTTGACTGTTCCAACGCCACCACGTTCGACTGTTCGCGACCATACGGGTGATACATGGCTGAGCACCACTTTTCCGTCATGATGGGGGGAACGGCGCTGTCGGCGTTCCGTCTGAATAAGCTTCTGACTCTGATTCAGGAGCGCCAACCCGATGTGAAAGGACTGACCGCACGGTTCGTCCATTTTGTCCACGCTGAACGGGAACTTGATGTAGAACAGCGTACAACTCTGGAGCATCTACTGCAGTATGGCGCAGAGTGGCTCGGAGAAGAGAGTGCTGCGTTCTCCTGTGTTGCGGCCCCCCGTCCTGGGACCGTTTCCCCTTGGTCGACCAAAGCGACGGAGATTGCACGAGGTGCCGGATGTGCCTCGGTGTTGCGTCTGGAGCGGGGCATCGCGTATGGCGTCACCGATGCGACGGGCGCAACGCTCACCCCTGGTCAATTGGAACGCCTGCTTCCGCTTCTGCACGATCGCATGACACAGGTGATTCTGGCGTCGGTGGAGAAGGGCAGTATCCTGTTTGATGAGCAGGAGCCCCGGCCATTAACCACCGTCTCCATCAACGGTCGTGATGCTCTTGTTGCCGCCAATACCGCTCTGGGATTGGCGCTCTCCGATGATGAAATTGACTACCTGATTGAACACTTCTCCGCCATGGGTCGTGAACCCAGTGATGTGGAGTTGATGATGTTTGCCCAGGCCAACTCGGAGCACTGTCGGCATAAGATCTTCAATGCTCGTTGGTTCATTGACGGCGATGAGCAAGCCAACACTCTGTTCGGTATGATCCGTAATACTGAACAGGTCTCTCCCCACGGTACAGTTCTGGCGTATGTGGATAATGCGGCGGTGATGGAGGGGGGCGAGGGGTATCGCTTCCATCCTGATGACAAAGGCGTCTACGGTTTCCATGAAGGCAACACCCACATTCTCATGAAGGTGGAGACCCACAACCATCCTACGGCCATCTCCCCCTTTCCAGGAGCCGCGACCGGATCGGGAGGTGAGATCCGAGATGAGGGTGCCACGGGTCAGGGTGGTTGGCCCAAAGCGGGGCTGTGCGGCTTCTCGGTCTCCAACCTTCGCTTGCCTGGTGCTGAACAGCCGTGGGAGAAGGCGTACGGACGTCCGGAACGTATCGTCTCAGCGCTGGACATCATGTTGGATGGTCCCATCGGAGCGGCAGCGTTCAATAATGAGTTTGGTCGCCCCAATCTCATGGGCTATTTTCGCACCTTCGAAATGGAGGTGGATGGCGAGGTGCGTGGTTATCACAAGCCGATCATGGTGGCGGGTGGCCACGGTCTGATCCAGGCGGAGCATGTGGTCAAGAAACCGATTCCGGTAGGCGCCTATGTGATCCAGATCGGTGGACCTGCGATGCTTATCGGGTTGGGGGGAGGGGCAGCGTCGTCCCAGACCAGCGGCAGCTCCAGTGAGGATCTCGACTTTGCTTCGGTGCAGCGGGAAAACCCCGAGATGCAGCGTCGCTGTCAGGAGGTGATCAATCGCTGTTGTCGTCTTGGTGAAGCGAACCCTGTTCTCTCAGTTCACGATATCGGTGCTGGTGGACTCTCCAACGGCATTCCCGAACTGCTGCACGGCGGTGGTGTCGGCGGTGTTCTGGATCTGGCCAGCGTGCACAATGACGATCCCGGCATGTCTCCCATGGAGATCTGGTGCAATGAGGCACAGGAGCGCTACGTTTTGGCTGTAGCTGCCGAGGATCTGGAACGCTTTGAGGAGATGTGTCAGCGTGAGCGTTGTCCCTATGCGATTTTGGGGACTGCAACCGAGGAGATGCGTCTGGTTCTGAACGACAGTCGCACCGGAGAGACCCCCATCGACATGCCGTTGGAGGTGCTGCTAGGCAAGCCGCCGAGGATGGTGCGCGAAGTGAGCCGTGCGCTTCCTACACCCGACTCCTTCACCGTTACCGTTGAAGATAGACGAAAAGGGAGTGATGGGACTTCACGCAAGGAGCGGCGTGGAATTCGGCTCAAATCGGAACCAACCAAGACCTTTGTCCGCGAACCACGCACAGAGCGTCTTGCCGGTATCGATCTCAATCAAGCGGTTTCACGTGTTTTGCGTCTGCCCACTGTCGGGGATAAGAGCTTCCTGATCACCATCGGTGACCGCAGTGTGACCGGGATGGTGTGCCGTGACCAGATGGTAGGGCCGTGGCAGGTTCCGGTTGCTGACGTGGCAGTGACTGCTCGTGGTTATGAGACCTATGAAGGCGAAGCACTGGCCATGGGCGAACGCACGCCGCTGGCGATCTTGAGTGGTCCGGCTTCTGCCCGTATGGCGGTGGGAGAGGCGGTGACCAATATTGCGGCGGCGGATGTTGCCTCGGTTGAGAAGATCAAGCTCTCGGCCAACTGGATGGCGCCGGCTGGTCACCCCAATGAGGATGCCAATCTCTACGATGCGGTGCGTACGCTGGGTATGGAGATCTGCCCACAGCTGGGAATCAGCATTCCGGTGGGCAAGGACTCTCTCTCCATGAAGACTGTCTGGCAGCAGGAGGGGGAGGATCGCTCGGTAACCGCACCCATGTCGCTGATCATCTCCGCCTTTGCGCCGGTAGAGGATGTGCGTCTTACCATGACGCCGCAGCTTCGAGCCAATATCAAACGCACCGATCTTATAGCCATCGATCTTGGAATGAAACGGAATCGCCTGGGTGGTTCCTGTCTGGCTCAGGTGTATGGTCAGATTGGAGCGACGCCGCCGGATGTCAACGATGCAGAAATGCTCAACGACTTCTTCTCCGCGATTCGAGATTTGGCACGGGAGAATCTGATCCTCGCCTATCACGATCGCAGTGATGGGGGTCTCTTCGTCACCCTGTGTGAGATGGCTTTTGCCGGCCACTGTGGTCTGGAAGCGAAACTCGATGAACTGGGTGATGACCCGCTCTCCATACTCTTTTCCGAAGAGCTGGGTGCCGTGATCCAGGTGCACAATACAGACCGGATCAGGGTGTTGGAACGTCTTGAGGGCATAGGCCACGTTCGTGTCATCGGTACGGTTACCGAGAGTGATCGTGTTGACTTGCTCTGGGAGGAGAGGCGGATTCTGTCCAAGCGGCGGGTGGACCTTCAACGGGTCTGGTCGGAGACAAGCTGGCGGATGCAGCGTCTGCGCGACAATCCCACGTGTGCGGATCAGGCGTATGAGACCATTCTGGATGCTGATGATCCGGGACTCAACATTGCCCTCTCATTCCCGTATGTGCGTGGAAGTGATGATCTGCAAGAGATCGTTGCTGCGCCAAAGATTTCCCTGGGTGTGCGGCCCCGTGTTGCCATTCTGCGTGAGCAGGGGGTCAACGGCCATCTGGAAATGGCGGCTGCTTTTCATCGAGCAGGGTTCAAACCGGTGGATGTCGCCATGGCCGATCTGATCACTGGACGGGCCACTCTGGATGGCGTTAACGGTTTGGTTGCCTGCGGTGGATTCTCCTTCGGTGATGTGCTCGGTGCCGGTGGTGGTTGGGCCAAGACCATTATCCATCAAGAGAAGTTGCGCGAGATGTTCACGCGCTTCCTAGAGGATCGCAATAGCTTTGGATTGGGTGTTTGCAACGGTTGTCAAATGCTCAGTCATCTCCGTGATATGATTCCCGGTGCGCAACAGTGGCCTGGTTTCGAACGCAATTTCAGTGAACAGTTCGAAGCCCGTGTGGCGCTGGTGGAGATTCCGGAAAACCGTTCCATCTTCCTGTCGGAGATGGCCGGTTCCAGATTGCCCATCGTCTGTGCCCACGGTGAGGGACGGGCCTCCTTCGTCGATGATGCGGCGATGTCGTCGCTCGAAAAAGGTGGCCAGATTGCCATGCGCTATGTGGATAACCGTGGCAATGTGACCGAGAACTATCCGGCCAATCCCAATGGCTCGCCAAAAGGGATTACCGGACTTACCACGGAAGATGGCCGGGTAACCATCATGATGCCGCATCCCGAGCGTGTGTTCCGCGCTGTCCAGCACAGTTGGGCGCCGGATGAGTGGAGCGGAGACTCTCCCTGGATGCAGATGTTCAGAAATGCAAGAAAGTGGCTGGATTGATTGAACACGTGGCTTTTGGCAGGCGGAAATGCGAGCATTAAGGCTGTGAAGTGTGATCCGTAGCGCCACAGGAGGAGAGGGGAGTCGCCGTGTCGGAGAGTGACCATCTGGAAGCAATACGTCAGCGGCGTCTTGCTCAACAGAAGGCTAATCAGCGTAATGCGGTCGTTACGTTTCTGATTCTGGTTGCCGGTTTCTCACTGGTTGTGATGACCAATCAGGGAGGTGTTTCCGATAAACAGGAGAGTGCAGAGCGTCCCCAGGCCGAGAAGGAGAATGCGGCACCGCCAGCGGGTGGTGCGAGTGGTGAGGGTGGGCTGAGTGGTTTGATTGCCAAGGTGTTGGGAGAGGAGGAACCACCCCCCCAAAAAAAGAGCGAGACCAAAAAGAAAACAGCTGTCGTCCCCCCTCCGAAAACGGCTAAGGCTCAGGGTAGTGGTGGCAATGTTGAGGTCGAGGATATTGTTCTTTCCAGTGATTGGCAGTTCAGTGGAGAAAATCCCGACCGGCCCGTTATCCTGACCAATATCCGTGTTGAACGGGGAATGATGCGAGGTTCTCGTATCCGTGCCGACCTTATCAATCGCACCGAGGCTGCACTGAAGGATGTGATTGTTGCCGTCTATTTCCACGACCGTGACGGTCTGCCCATCGACGGCAAGATGTTCAATCCCCTGATGGTGTCCGGAGGCATCTTTGGTGATAAATTGAGTCCGTTGAAATCAGGGAGAAAACGCACGTTTGGTTTGACCATTGACGATGCACCGGCCAACTGGGGAGGTGAGGTTACCATGGAGCTTACCCATGTTGGTCCCGGAGAGCCTGGTGGAAAGTTGCCGGAGCTTGTGTTGAATCACATGCAACGATCGGTTGGAGAGTTGGAGTGAAGGTATGCAGTTGGTTCTCGCATCCACGTCCCGATATCGTAGAGCGCTTTTAGAGCGATTGCAGATACCGTTTGACGTTACCGCCCCTAACAACGTTGATGAGACACCTTTGGAGGATGAGTATCCCGACGATCTGGTCCGGCGTCTCTCGCGCAACAAGGCGCGCTCCGTTGCCGGACACTATCCTGAGGGTGTAATCATCGGTTCCGATCAGGTGGCAGTTCTGGATGGTAAAATCATTGGCAAACCGGGCAATTTCAGCACTGCGCGAGCGCAACTCAAACAGGCCTCGGGACGCAGGGTCGCCTTTCTGACGGGTTTGGCGCTCTACAATGTCAAATCGGCCCGGATTCAAACAGGCATCGTTCCCTTCGTGGTTCATTTCCGCAGGCTCTCAGATAGAACCATCGAGCGTTATCTCAGAAAAGACGAGCCCTACGATTGCGCAGGTAGCTTCAAATCGGAGAGCCTGGGGGTGACGCTGTTCGAGAGGATGGAAGGGGATGATCCCAACTCTCTGATGGGACTGCCTCTGATCCTGCTGACCCGGATGTTGGAAAATGAAGGGTTTGAACTTGTGTAGCGCTTGATGCACAATGCTTTTTTGCATGTAAGTGCGGTGTGTAGAGGTGTGTGAATCTCGTTCTGCGCAACAGTGGTTCCGTTCGGCTGTTTCATCCGGGCATCATCAACTGCATGTTTTGGAATCATACAGGCTGTGGCGATTACCTGAGCTTGGACGCGCTGCCATGGCTATCATGGAGAGAGAGGAAAGATCAATGGCATCATTGCCAGCGTTTGTCAGTACGCAGTGGTTGGAAAAACACCTTGGTGACGAGAAAGTTCGTATCGTTCATGTGGGTGGTGAGAACATCTATCCCCAGATTCATCTTCCCAAAGCAGTTCTCCTGCCCATGGGAGCGATTCTGGTGATGAAAGGTGGGGTTCCCGGAATGATGGCGGATCCTGCACATCTGGAGCAGATCTTCAGTCAACTGGGCATCGATGCTGAAACCCATGTGGTCGCCTATGACGCCACCGGTGGCCTTGATGCGGCGCGTCTGATCTGGACGCTTGCCAGACTTGGCCACATGAAAGGATCGGTTCTTGATGGTGGGTTGGGTGCATGGTACGAGGAGCAGCGGCCCATGACCCAGGAGGTTCCCGAGATAGCGCAAACGACCTTCCACTCCGAGCCGGTAGCCGGAAAGAAGTTCGTCGTCACGCTTGAGCAGATGCAGGGCGCTTCCAAGGGCGAAGAGGATGTCGCCTTGGTGGACACGCGGAGTGAGAATGAGTATGCCGGACGTAACCTGATGGGTCTGCGTGGACACATTCCGGGGGCGAGACATCGCGACTGGATAAGCACTCTCAAGGGGCCGAAGAATCCACGTCTTCAGAGTGATTCCGCCCTGCGTGCTCTCTATGCTGATGCCGGGGTTTCCAACATGGAGAAACCGGTGTTTGTCTATTGCCAAACGGCCCATCGTGCCTCACAGAGCTGGTTGCTGTTGCGGCATCTCGGCTTCAAGGACGTGCGGCTTTATGACGGCTCCATGGCGGAGTGGGGATTGCGTGGCATGCCGTTGGAGACCGAAGTCTGACCGGTTCTGCAGAGAGTGTCGGTCTGATTAGGATGAACCTGAAGGTGACGCACCGACGATGTGTGGATGAGGGATCATGTTCGATAATCTATCCGACCGCCTGGAAGGGGTCTTTAAAAAGCTGCGGGGACGCGGTTCCCTGACCGATGCCAACATCAAGGAGGCGCTGCGTGAAGTGCGCATTGCTCTCCTGGAGGCGGATGTCAATTTCAAGGTGGTCAAGACCTTCATCGAGCGCGTTCGTGAGAAAGCGGTCGGTATCGAGGTGGTGGGCTCGTTGACCCCAGGTCAGCAGGTGATCAAGGTCGTTCACGACGAACTGGTCACTCTCATGGGGGAGAAGAATGCGTCCCTCAATCTGGCGGCACAGCCTCCGGCAGTGGTGATGATGGTGGGGCTTCAGGGGTCCGGTAAGACAACCACCTCGGCCAAGCTGGCTAAACGGCTGCGCAGCAAGGAGCGGAAGAAGTGTCTGCTGGCCTCGCTGGACGTCTATCGGCCGGCGGCCATGGATCAGTTGGCCACGGTGGGCGAACAGGCGGGTGTAGAGGTTATGGAGACCTCCCCCTCCGAAAAACCGGTTGCGATTGCTGCCCGGGCGCTGGATACGGCAAAACGTGGCGGCTACGACGTCCTTTTTCTCGATACCGCCGGACGGCTGCACGTCGATGAAACGTTGATGGAGGAGCTTTCCCAAGTCAAAGGGGAGGTGGATCCGGTTGAGATCCTGCTGGTCGCAGACTCCATGACCGGTCAGGATGCGGTTACCGTTGCCGAGCAGTTCGATCAGCAGTTGAGCATCACCGGCGTGGTGCTGAGTAAAAGCGATGGTGATGCCCGAGGGGGTGCCGCGCTCTCCATCCGTCATGTAACCGGCAAACCGATCAAGTTTCTCGGTGTTGGTGAGGGGCTGGATGCGCTGGATGTGTTCCACCCGGATCGTGTCGCTTCACGTATTCTCGGCATGGGTGACGTGCTCTCTCTGGTGGAAACCGCCATGGAGAACGTCGATCTGGAGAAAGCTGCCAAGCTCCAGGACAAGATCCAGAAAACGGCGTTTACGCTGGAGGATTTCCTGGAGCAGATGCAGCAGATCAAGAAGATGGGTCCCCTCGGGGATCTTATGTCGATGATCCCCGGAATGAAGCAGGCAATGAAGGGGCGAGAGTCGGAGGTGGATGACAGCCAGTTGAAGCGGATTGAAGCGATTATCCTCTCTATGACACCGGGAGAGCGCCGGAAGCATCAAATAATCAACGCATCTCGGAAACGGCGCATCGCCAAAGGATCAGGTACGTCTGTACAAGAGGTTAATCGGCTGTTGAAACAGTTTGTCCAGACCCAGAAAATGATGAAACGTCTTGGGAAACTCGGCAAGAAGGGGTTCATGCGTGGCGGGGGTATCCCCGGTATGCCCAAGATGCCGGGGATGCCGTTCTAAGTCTTCTGGCAGAGAAAAAGTGAAGTGGAGTGCCCCCTTTCGGTCGATGCTACCTTGACGGATCGGGTCAGTACTATACAATGCTTCGATTTCACCGGTCCGGGATTTTTTAGTTCCCGGTACTGTCTTTCAAGAAACGACAGCAGTAAGTGAGGAGTTCGATGTCCGTACGTATTCGTCTGCAACGCAGAGGTTCAAAGAAAAGACCGTTTTACGCCATTGTTGCAGCGGACAAGCGTAGGGCGCGTGATGGCAAATTCCTTGAGAAGCTCGGCACCTATGACCCACGAGTCAAGCCTGTCTCCGATGCCATGAATGTTAACCGTGAGCGCTTTGATCACTGGATCTCCGTTGGCGCAACGGCTTCGACCACCGTCGATGGCCTGATCAAGAAGTACGACGCTGAGACCCCGGCGGACGCATCCTGATCCTGAGGCGTTCTCATGCCAAAACGGCGTAGCGTCCGCACCAAAGGTCGGCAATCCACGCCTGAATCACCTCAGCTCTCCGAAGAGCCTCTGGTGATCGTCGTCGATGGAGAAGCTGTCACCTCATGGATTCCCGTCGGGCGTGTCGTCGGCGTTTTCGGTGTGAAAGGTGGTGTGAAGATCGCACCACTGACGGAGCTGGCGGCTACGGCGGTCTCATTCGAACGGGTTTGGAGCCGTGATGCCTCGGGTAATGCCCGAGAGTGGGTGTGTCGAACCGGACATCCCCAGGGCAAAGGTGCCGTGCTCTTCCTGGAAGGGATTGAAGATCGTGATACGGCTGAGACGCTGCGTGGTCTTGAGTTCTCTATTCCGAGAGCGTGGCTGCCGGAAACCGAAGAGGGTGAGTTCTACTGGGCTGATCTGATCGGTTGTCGGGTTGTGCTGGAGGATGGTTCTCCATTCGGGAGTGTCGAGCACCTTTTCGACACAGGTGCCAATGATGTCATCGTTGTTCGGGATACGAGCGGTGCCGAACGGTTGATTCCCTTTATCGATGACGTTGTGATCTCCGTGGAGATCGACAATAAGCAGATTGTTATCCGTCTCCTTGATGGTCTTTGATCAGCCCTATGAGTGAGATGGGATAACCACGATAGCAGTGGCAGAATGGGAAAGAGAGTGGGCGCATGGATGTGTCGTTGCTGACACTGTTTCCCGAGATGTTCGATGGATTTCTGGCCAGCTCCATCATCCGCCGGGCCCAGGAGAGTGCACGCGTTTCCATCCGGCGTTACAATATCCGAGATCATGCCGATGGCCCACATCGCCAGGTGGATGACTCTCCCTTTGGGGGAGGCCCCGGAATGGTCATGAAGGCGGATGTGCTTGCCAAGGCGTTGCAGAAGGCCAAGGGAGAAAGATCGGCCCATGTGGTCTACCTGAGCCCACAGGGGCCACGTTTTGATCAGACCTCTGCAAAGCGATTGGCTCGAGAGGCACACCTGATACTGGTGTGCGGGCACTACGAAGGGGTGGATGAACGCTTTATCCATCGCTACGTAGATGAGGAGATTTCTCTGGGAGACTTCGTTCTCACCGGAGGCGAGATCCCGGCCATGGCTGTTGTTGATGCTGTGATTCGACTCCTTCCCGGTGTGCTCGGCAATGCAGAGAGTGCACCTGAGGATTCGTTTTATAACGGACTGTTGGACCATCCTCATTACACACGTCCGGCAGTATTGAGTGATGCCAACCGTAAGATGGAAACGGCGGTACCTGATGTTTTACGGTCAGGAAATCACGCTGCCATCGCTGACTGGCGTCGTCGTCAGGCTCTGTTGCGAACATTGATCCGTCGTCCCGATCTCATCGACGGGGCGCCATTGAGTAAGGCGGAACAGCGACTGATCACGACACTGCGTCAGGAGCTGGAGAGTATTGAGAGTGAGAAAGAGCAAGGGATTTCCCACGGTGCTCTTTAACGATGAATATGCGCGTTGGAGTTTGAGAAATCTCTCTTCCGACGCAGAGTGATATGTTGAATAAAGGAAGCAGAAAATGAACGAACTGCAGGCGTTCGAAAACTCCATGATTGATCGCGAAATGCCGTCATTCGGCCCCGGCGATACCTTGAAGGTTCATGTGAAGGTGGTTGAGGGCACTCGCGAAAGAATCCAGATCTTCGAAGGCGTTTGCATTGCTCGACGCAATCGTGGTCACGGCTCCACCTTCACGGTGCGCAAAATCTCAGCTGGTGAGGGTGTGGAGCGTATTTTCCCGCTCTACTCACCCCGTGTGGACTCCATTGAGGTGGTCCGTCAGGGTGATGTACGCCGCTCCAAGCTCTACTATCTGCGTGGTCGCACCGGTAAAGCGACCCGGATTAAGGAAAAACGTACCTGGTAAGCGCTGCATGGCAGCCTCCAGATCGGAGAGTCGTAAACGTAAACGGGGCGCCGCTCCCCAGCAGACGCTGGAGGAGTGGACGTCCCGTTTTTGCGTGGAGACCGAAGCGCTATCCCGAGGTGCTACGGCTTTGTGTGGCGTGGATGAGGTGGGGCGCGGGCCTCTGGTCGGACCGGTGGTTGCAGCTGCCGTGGTGTTTCCAGCAGCTCTCTATCAGGATCTTTCCCCGCTCTACGGTTTGGATGACTCCAAGCGGTTGACGCCGACCAAGCGGGCGGCCCTCGTTCCCGTGATCAAAGAGCAGGCGACAGGTGTGGGAATCGGTGAAGCGGATGTTGCTGAAATCGAACATCTCAATATACGACAAGCGTCGCTGCTGGCCATGACCAGAGCACTGGATGCACTCAGTTTGACGGGCGGTTATGATGAGGAGACCACAACGATTCTGGTGGATGGGCGGGATGTTCCTGACGCTTATGTCGGACGCGCGACTTCAGTGATCAAGGGGGATAGGAACGCTCTCTGTATCGCTGCTGCTTCTGTGATTGCCAAAGAGTACCGTGATCGTTTGATGCGGGAGCTTGCCGAGAGCTATCCCGGTTACGGTTGGGAGCGCAACGCAGGGTATCCGACCCGTCAACACCTGGAAGCGTTGAAAACGTTGGGTGTGACACCGGAGCATCGAACCACCTTTGCACCGGTTCGCAGAATCCTTGAGGTGCAGTGATGCGTGTTATACTGATCACGGCTAATAATTATCTAAATCTGCCCACCTTCTGGAGCAGAGCTTTTTGACTGCTCCAGGGCGTTGAGTGAA
>JADGBX010000073.1 GCA_015231265.1 Magnetococcales bacterium
GCCAGGGACGAATCCGCGTTATGACGGAGAATTCGGATACCGACATCACCTGGTTTACCGCCTACGGAGAGCTGGTTTCCAGCTACTTTGATGGCGGTGCCATGCCTGGGGATCCGATCTTTCCTTTTCTGCCGGGTCGATCCAAGCCGGTGGAAGAGGTGCTGCACAGCGGTGAGGAGGAGACCGGCTTCACCGTTGAAGTGGGGTCTGACGATGCGCCCGCCAGTGAGGCGTTGCCGCCGAAAGAGGAGAAGGAGACCGCCTCCTCGGAGAGTGCCGCCCCCTCCGACTCTGCCGAGAACGACCCGCTCTTCGAGCACCTGGATCACGACGCCTACCAGAAGTGTCAGGAGATCACCGACACCCTGCGCATGCGGCTGCGCGATGAGCGGGGTGGTGGTCCCGAGAGCGCAACCACCCAACTGAAGACCTTCCGCAAACTGCTGCGCAAAGGGACGGAATCGGCGCTGCACGGCAATCCGTTTCACGATCTGGCCATGCGGATCTTCCGGCTCAACACCGACGCTTTGGCGCACCGTTTTGCCGAGTTTCAGCAGGAGCAGGTCCGCTCCACGCCCCCTCCCATCCGCATCACCCGCCCGTTCAAGGAGATCTGGAACACCTATCTTCAGTCGTCGGGAGGGGTGTTCTCGAAAATCAGTGAGACGCTGGTCAAAACCGGCATCTCCATGAAGATGGTGGTGGGGATTCTGCTCTTCTGCGGCTCCACCCTGACCACCGCCAAGGGGGTGAACGACCTGCTGCAGCAGGATATTGCCAGCAGTTTCACCGGCGGCCTCTTTGCCGGCATGGAGGGGGAGACCGCCCGGCTGATGGTGGCAGTGGCGATCGGGTTGGCGCTGTCGTCGGCGATTCTCGATTTCAAGGGGCGTCTCTTCCGGGGCATGGCCGAGACCGGCAAGGTATTTCGCGGTCTCAAGTGGTCGTTTATGTACAACCCCATCTGGATGGTGGTGGCGATTCTGCTGACCACCGTCTCGGTCAAGACCAACTACGACGGACTGGTTCTGCTGCTGTTCAAGGCGGATGATCTGGGCAACCAGATGCAGCAGATCACCATCAAGGTCTCCAAGGGGTTGGGTGATCCCAAGGAGGCGGATCCCAACCGTCTGGGCTCGCTCTACGATGTGCAGGCGGCGCTGAAGCGCACCACCCAGGGGTTGAAGAGGCAGTTTCTCAAGGTGCCGGAGGATGAACTGCTGGGGGCTGCTTCCAGCGGTGATGCCCGCAAGGGGCCGCGCTACTGGGGCAAGCACATGATCGTGCACGGTGGTTACAAGCCGCTGCAGCACGATGTGGTACGCGTCTACAAACCGACCCGTCTGGCGCGCAATGTGGACACCATGCTGCGCAACTCCGGCATCCCCCTGCGTCGCTCCCTGTCGCAGAAGATCGACGCCATCCGCCGGGAGTATGACGAGAATCTTGCCTTTACCCATCGTCAGGTGCGCTCCATGTTGGAGAAGCTGGGCCGCACCATGCAGATGCAGGAGTACAGCGCCTCGGAGTTTGCCCGTCTCTTCTCCATCGAGCACTATCAGATCAACACCTCCCTGCGGCTGATCGGTCTGCATCTCGACGGCAACATGAAGGCGTATGAGCGCACCGCCAAGAAGCTGCAGCGTCTCATTGATCGCCACGTTTCCCTGCTGACCAAGGTGGATCGAGCCGGTGGCGCCACCGCCAACGCCTACCACATCGAAGCCAAGATCGAGGTTCCCAAGCTGGAGTCCATCGAGGAGCTGAAGCGGGGCGAACTGCCCATGGCCCGTCTGAAGGGGCTCGGGGAGTTGAAGGATGAGTTGATGTCCACCTACGGCGCGGTGATGGGTTCGACGCTGCTGTCGGTGATTCTGCTGATCTCGATTCTGATGGATCTGGCCGATCCCTTCCTCTACGCCTTGATGACCTCTCGTCTCAGCCGCAAGGACAACGCCCGCTACGACGACTATCTGGAGGCGCTCAAGGAGTGGGACTACCAGTTCATCATTCAGACCCGCAAGTTCTGTGACGATGCTACCACGGCGCGGATTTTGCCGGGGGTGGAGATCGTGCAGAAGCATGAGGTGGAGAATCAGCTCTACCTCTATTTCGAGACCGTCAATCCGGCGGTGATCGATCCGGAGGATCAGAAACCGGTGCAGACGGCGCGGTTCTGGTTTTTCGGGCTGTTCGGCACGGCGCGGCTGTTCAAGATCGACGCCTATAACGCCTGGTCCGAGACCATTCGCCAGTTTGCCGACGGCCACGAGAGCCACTTCAAGGGGTTTCTGGGTCATCTGTTTCCAGGCATCTACTTCAAGCCGGGCACGCCGGGCATCGGCCTGGTGAACGCCTGCTCCACCATGCGCAACGGCCAGACGTCCAACCGCGACGCGCTGCAGGCGATCATCGAAGCGCTGACCAAGACCGATCTTACCGATCCGCGTCTGGATGGTGAAACGCCGGAGATGCCGACACCGGTGGGACGGCGCCGCATCGGTCGGGCGGCGGCCGAGCAGCGCAAGGTGAAGCGGATCCTGTTCAATATCTCCTGGAAACGGCCCGCCACCTCGATTCTCTACGCCCCCCGCACCCGGCGCTCCTGGTTGCGGCAGATGGGGCGGGTGTGCCAGACCACCGGCTTCTATCTGGAGACGCTGCAGGACAATATCACGCTGATTCTGGAGTTCATGTCCAGCACCTTTCCAGAGATCGAACATCTGCTGATGCAGTGCATGCAGGATCTGGAGAGTCTGCCCAACCGGCAGGTGGTGGAGGAGATTCACGACTTTCCCTCTTTGCGCCACGACATTACCCACACCCAGGAGGTGCTGTTGAGCATGCTGGGTCTGGCGCAGATGCAGGAGGAGCAGCTCACGCTGGACGCCTTCGTCATCACCAAACCGGATGATGTGAAGAATCTGAGCAGCATGTTGCAGAAGCAGGCGGACGGCAGCACGCCGATGCACGATCACATTCAGCAGATGCACAGCCGCATCAGCCGCCTGAGTGCCCAGATCGAGGCGATTCTCGGGGTGCAGAAGGCGCTGTTCGGACCCATGCCGGAGCTGAAGCGCAAGTATCTGACGCCCATGGAAGGGGTGCTCTCCCGTTTTCAGAATCGGGAGATGATCGAGGAGAATCTGCACATTCCGGAGCTGCGAGAGCGCTACGAGGCGCTGCACGAGGAGCTGGATCGGGTGTGGAAAATGTCGGGTCAGGCCAATCCTGACGACATGCCCGGCGACAGCACCGACCTGATCAATCTGGATGAAGCGCGGCTGCTGGATGAGCGCTATCGGAGTGAGGGGGCGTCGATTCCGGAGACCATGGAGTCGCTGGAGGAGTCGCTGCACACCGCCTTCCACGACATCAAGCGCATGTCGGCCAAGATCGACGAAGCGGCCAATATCCTCTCCTGGATGGACAAGGCGGTGGAGGATATCGAGAAGCTGCAGATGAAGATCAAGTTCCGAGCCATGGAGCTGCAGCGCAATCCCTTTCCTTCACGAGAGAAGCTGAAGTATATCCGCGAAAATCGAGGGTTGATCGACGACATTCCCAACTACGTGATTCGCACCAGTTCGATCATCGAGAGTTTCCGCAACGGCGAGACGGCCATGGACAACGCCGGCCTCGCCCTGCTGCGCAAACAGCGCAATCGAGTCACCTTCATTCAGGAGCGGTTGAACAACTTCCTGGAGTCCATCGACAAGCCGGGAGCGATGGGGATTGCCGCGGTGGACGACGGCAAGGAGAAGGGGGATTTCAAGAAGGATTTCAACCGGCGTGCCGCATCGGCCCGCATCACCCACGATGTACCGATCGTCTTTGAAACCGCGGACGGCGACCGCTTCAGCGGCATGTCACGCAACTTCTCCAAGACCAGCGCCTGCTTCTTTCCGGATCACCCGTTCAAGCCGCCGCCCATCGGCATGTGGGGTCGTCTGACCCTGGTCTCCAAGACGGAGAATGCGGTGTTTCAGGCAGCGGTGGTGCGGACATCGCACCGTGAGATCGCCGTGCAGCCTGTGGAGCGGATCGAAGAGTTCAAAAAGCTGGTCTCGACGGTGGTGTTCGAGGAGGTGGACGACAACGG
Source organism: Magnetococcales bacterium (assembly GCA_015231265.1). Lineage (GTDB taxonomy): Bacteria > Pseudomonadota > Magnetococcia > Magnetococcales > JADGBX01 > JADGBX01. The sequence goes on from JADGBX010000073.1 coordinate 4,103, forward strand.
TTTGATCTCCACCCGGCAGGAGCAGCAGGAGACGCCATCTCTGGAGCCGCCACCGGCGGAGGCGCCCGAAAGCGACGAGATCGACCCCTCGGCACCGGAACCGGAGGTGGATATCGGTACCTGGGAGGGGACGGGTCCGGACCCGGCGGCCAACCTTGAGATCGAGAGCGTGTTGGAGGAGGAGTCTGACGCCGAGGTTGAGCCGGAGAAACCGGTGCGTCTTGAAGAGCCGACGGAGGAGAGACGACCGCCGAAGCCGTTCCCCGATGCCCTGGCTCAAGGTGTGAACAGGCCGTTGAGTGGCGTGATGTCGGGTATGAATGCGGCTGACACCGATGCTGTTGACGCCGGTGCCGAACCAGTTTTTGAACCGCACTCAGAACCAGAGTTTACCCAGCAGGAGCAGGCTCCGGCGGCGTCGCCATCCGTGCCGGGTATCGACACGATTCCGACGCCCGAACCGGTGGCATCGGTACCGGAGATTCCACCGGCTCCGCCCTCATTTCTCACCCCACCACCGGCACCGCCGCAGCCGTCAGCACCACCGATGCATTCACCGTCTGCCGCTGTTGCAGGTGGTGGTGTCGGCGTGCCGCCCGATATGGCCTCGACGTATCCCGGTGCTCCAACGACCGCATCGCCGGTCTCTCCGCTCGCTTCGGCTGCACCTGCATCGGTTCCCACGCCTGAAGCGCCACCACCGATAGTGCCAGCGCCCATTACGATTCCCGAGGTGCCCAGTCGGCCACAGCCGCGTTTGACCGCTCTGGCCAGCGCCATGGTGGAGAGTTTCAAGCAGGTGAGTGAGATTCTCGGTAAGATCGACATGGTGGAGCAGGGGATCCGTGCCCAGGCGAATCCGCCGCCGCTGGCGCTGCGGATTCTGGACAAGAACCGGAAGCTGCTGGAGGAGGCGGCCACCAAGTCGCGGCACATGCAGTTGGAGGCGCGGCGCGAGAACGGTATTTTGATCACCCCGGCGCAGAAGAAGGAGGCGGCAGCGATACTGCAGTGGGCGAGCCAGGTGTTGGAGGCCGTAACGCAAGAAGTGGCGTCACCTTCGATACCGCCGACCGGTCATGCGGGCGCACGACCAGCAGCCCCTGCTTCACCCGCGGCATCCGCCGCCGTACCTGCTTCGACTGTGTCGGCTTCAGCACCAGCAGCGGCACCAATGCACGCAGCTCCAGCCTCCACGTCGACCGGTGCGGTTTCAAGAGCGCCTGCGGCTGCACCAGGAAAGGCGGGAGCACCCAGGCCGGCATCTGCTGCCGCCAAAGGATCAGGTAAGCGCATCAGCTATCGTACGGAGATTGTTCTCACATCGGATGAGGGGGGGCAGGTTCCGGCCACCACCATCGATGTGGGTCATATGGGGATGGATCTGCGTCTGGTTGCCGCCACTCCGAATCATGGCCTTGCCTCCGGTTCTACCGGCGCGTTGACAGTGAAGAACGATCCGCAACAGCGCACCATCGCCTACGCCATTGATCAGGTGGATGGCAGCAGTCACACCATTCACGTGTTGTTCAATCCCGTTGGGGCACGCACGCTGATTGTTGCCATGCAGCAGGATCTGGCCCAGCGACGAAGAGGGTGAACTCTTCTCCGTGTGGCCGGTCAGGTGTTTATCCGTGGCCGGTCAGGTGTTTATCCGTGGCTGTTCACTGTGTGGCCTTTAAACATCTCGGGGTCGAGGGGACGGGTTCCCTCGCGGAGTTTGAGGCAGAGCCTCAAGGTTGTGACTCTTTCGTTGCTGTTGCCGTTGTCTTTGCCATACTTCCCCCTAAAAGGAGGTGCGGAACCATGGGTTCCGCGGTGTCTTTATTTGGAGACGGTGGGAGTGTGCTGCTATAGGTTCGTTTCCAATCACTCGATCACTGCCGCATTCAGCAGGATGGACTCTGTAACAAGGCTACTGAAAAGGCTCTTGTTTTCACTAATTCGTACTACTGTGGTTCCATCCTCTCTCAAACGGATGACGTGGCCTGAAATAGTCGGGTGGTGTTGGTGATCCAACAGTTTCAGTTCAACGTCAGCGTTTAACTCCAGACCTATCGGACGTGTTTTGAAGCCGATGCGCAGTGCTACCACACTGATATCGACACTGGTACCGTTAAAGCGGCGTCCGTCTTCCATCACAAGAGCAACGCGCAGTTTGAAGAGACTACGATCCCAGACGCGACGTCCACGTCTGTCCTGTTGGTTGCGACGCTCTTTCTGAATCCAGGGATTGTTGCCACTCTCATCAAGATCAGTAATGCGACGATCTCGTGGGTTGAAAGTACGATTCTGGAACCGTATTAAAAACTCCTGAAAGCGTTCAACCAGTCTGAGCGCATCGTTTTCGAGAGACTCGATTCGTCTCTCATCCAACGCTTCTGGCGCGTCGTTTCTGCTGAGATTATCGAGATGGTTCTGTAGTTTATCTGTATGATATTCAAGTTTTTTTAGAATAGTATCTAAGTGTGATCCCGGTGGGTGATTCTCGGCAAATATTGGGTATAGCGATGGGAATCTCCGAAGCCCTTGGGCGATGGCTTGGAGATGTTGTGCCAGTAGTTGCAGACTGGTGTTCTTCGGAAGCTTGGTATCCATTGTCTTCTCTACTCGCAGTTAACGTATCGATTGGATACAGAGGTCGAAACATACCCTTCTGTTGTGAAGGAGGGCACGTTGCAGGGCAATCAATAGGAACCAAATCTTGATGGAAGCGATTCTTTAGGTTTGCCGTTGCCCTCTTCATGATAGCATGGTTCAACCGTTTCGATAATCAATAGCCGGCATCGGTTCGGTTAAGATGACTGAGCATAATGCGGCGATCAACGGTGAATCCCCACTCCGGGTAACAGGGGAAGTTCATCAGAAATAGTACGATTCATTATCTGAGATGATTCATGAACAAGGTAGCGGTTTTATTCGTTCGATATATGATTGGCTGTACAGCTCTGTTATCCATGCTGGCATGGGTTTCCATTGGGAATGCGGACACCCTGAGTGCAGAAAAACACGCGCTTGTATCACGTCTTCAGAACGCCGGTAGTCCAAGTTCAGCGATTCTGGATGCTCTACAGGATCTTATTGACAAATACTCTCGTGCAGGTCGGAGTGCTGAGTTGGAACCCGTGATCGCTCAAGCGCTTCGGTCGATGGATTCTAAGAAGAAGAAAAAGAATCATGGTCATTATCTGACCTTGCTCACATTGCGAGCCAAGGTAGCCAGAATGATGGGACGCTATACGGCGGCGAATCTTGACCTTACTCATGTCATGAATGCGCAGACGCTTCGTTTTGGTCGCAGCCACGCCACACCATTTCACACGCGGGTTTCCCTGGCGAAATTACGGCATCTCAATCCGATGGATGCGAAGCGTATGCGGCGCTTCATTTCCGGTTTTTCGCGAACATTGAAACGGGTTGCACGGAAACTGGGCAAGCAACACGTCGGGATTCTTTCCGGTGAAGAGGCGTTAGCCAATTTGATGATTGACCGAGGCCTTTTACAAGAAGCAGAGATGCGACTTCTCGCCGTGCTTGACAAGAGACGAGCGGTGCGGAGCAGTGATGATGCCGATTATGCCACGGTATTGCACGCCTTAGGCCGTGTATATCTTCGACGCGGTCGCCTTGATGATGCTGAAAAGAAGCTTCTTGATGCTCGCCATGCTCTGGACCCGGTTCCTGAAGGTTCCACCGAAACGCTCTCCCTTCAGAATCGTTACTCTCAGGAATGGGCGGCTATTGTGCTCGATCTTGCAGTATTGCGTCTTCTTCAGGAGCAGAATAGTGAAGCCATGACACTCTTTGGTACACTCTTGAAGCACCCGAAAAGCATCGACCGTCTGCCTCTGCATGATCGGGCTCGGCTTCTGGCAAGTATCCGATTTCTTGCTTTGGTGCAGAAAGAAGCTGTTACTCATCCGCAGACTCTCTCTCGACATCGGCTTCGTCTTCAGGCTTCTCTGACGGAATCATCACCGGTTCGCGTGCGGTTCCGAACGGTTCTTGATCTCATCAAAACAGCTGAAAAACAAACAGTTCCAGCAACACGCAAAGAGGCTCTGAAAGTAGCTCGCAGTCAACTTGCCACTCTGGTCACCCCTCTTGCCGACGATCTGAACTTCCCGGATGGGTCCGGCCGGAAGACGGGAGCAAGTACCGAGAAAGGTCGTGTAAGAACTGACCAGAAGAGCAGGAGTTCCACCTCCACCCAGAGTGAACCCGTTGAGAAAAAAGGGTTCTACATTCCCCTGGGGTGCGGTCCAAACAAAAAGAGCGCAATGCGTCTCATGAAACGTGTCGAGAAGTTCGAATTGCCAGGATATCTCAAAACGGTGAAGCGTTCAGGGCGGAAGCCGCTCTACTGTTCGATTGCCGGTCCTTTCCCCACAAAAGGGGACGCCAAGGAGGATCTGACAGTGGTCAAGAATGATGTCGGGGTCAGGGATGCATATATCAAGCGATATCGATGAGCGAGTCCAGCGCATGAATTCGGAGCAGAGAGTATTACAGCTTCACGCTGAGATTATAATAGGTTTTAAGTCATGAAGAGTGAGACGGCACAGCCTCAAACACTGAAAGATCCAACCTTGTACCGAGCATACGGTGGCATGGTGTTGGAATTGATGGAGTCCGGTACTCCAAAACCACAGTCGGCAATCGATCTGATGCCTACATGTAAGGAGAAGGGGAAACCGGAAGAGTTGGCGGAGTTTCTGGATCCGGAAGAGTACGAACGTACAATTCAGGCAATTTCAAATCTTAAGAAGGCATTGACACAGGCGGAAGGCTCTGGAAGAAGCTCGCAATCACAAACTGATGTTCGTATTCAATTCCAGGCCTTTAGAAAGAGTGTCAACCAGAGTGGCGATGATACGCGCTTGGAGCAGAATCAATTCCATGCTCTGACAAAGGAGATCTACCAACTCAATATCACCGCACTGCGCCGTATGTTCGAGTATGTGCAGGATGATCAGATCGGCAATCCGCCTCCCATGGTTCCTCTGCTTGATCCGCACTATTTGACACCCTCTTCAAGTATTGTGCAGAAAGGTCGCTACTACTCTTCTCTCTTTCTCCTTAAATGGAAGCCGCTTTTAGAACTGTTGCTGTTTCTCCTCTCTTCATTGGCTACATTTCTGTTTTTTGATGAACTCCCTGGTGTTCATCCGGCACCAGTAGAGGGTGTGATCACCAATCATGCGTGGGTTACACCCATGCACGCTCTGCTACTCACCGTTTCCGTATTGCTTACGCTCATCGTCTTTGACTTCAAGCGTCGATGGTTTCAGGGAATGGCCGACAAAGGGAAGGTGTGGCAGGGCCTGACAAAGGCCTTTCGCTGTAATCCACCTTGGATGGTCATCTCAGTGATGGTAGTGCTTTTTTCAATCATGACCACTGTTACGGCACTCTCAATTCTTCATGATTCTTTCCGTTCTTCTCAAGAGAGGGTTGAATCACTCCTGGAGCATGTCCAAGGAGTTCTTGGAGATCCAGAACACCATGATGCCGCCTCTCCTGCGGTGCCGACGACACTGATTCAGTACGCTCACTCTCTGAATAGTACAGCAGAAATTGCCATTTCCCAGATACAGGATCGTCTGCTCACTGCATCACGGAAACAGGTGGAATCCCGAGAAACCTCGGAGATGAGCGCGCACTATTGGGCACGCTGGTTCGTTCTCTATGGTGGGTATCAACCAAGAAATAATAGTGTCGCTACTCTGGTGGGAGAGGGCGGTGATGCGTTGCGTTACGACAGAGTGCTGAGAGAATCAAGCGTTGTTCGCGCCTCTTCACTCTCCATGGTTTTACATGAGGTTACACACCACTGCCTCAATTCTATTGCTAATTCTAGAGTTCAGATCAATGAATACCTAACAGCACTCAAAAGAGAGGCAAGCAACAAGGAGGGTGGGTTATGGAACCGGTTGGCAACCACCGTCATGGGAAACAGCCGCATTGAGACCGTTGAGCAACAGGTCACTGCCCGACTTGCAGAGAGTCGTGCCGACTGCCGGGAGAGTCGAGAGCGCTTCATCAAAACCCTGTCTGAGCGCCAGTCGTTGCTCAAGAATCTGAGCAGTCAAGTTTCTGGTCCCGACCATTGGCAATGGAACGCGCGTGCCATCTCCCTGCCCGAGTTGCCACGGGAGAAGCGTGGAGAAAAGGGAGAGGGTTCCGAAAAAGGGATCGTTGCCTCCATTCAAGCGCTCTACAGCGCCTTTATATCCTTCGCAGGTGTGCTTTGGGGAGCTGCTCTCTTTGCTCTTCTTATTATTGCCGTGAGTGTCATGGAGCTTGCGGGCCCGGTGTTTTATGGGCTCTGGACAGCAAAACAGGGGGTGCTGGATCGAAAGAGCTGTCGCAACTACCTGGATGAGATGACGAATTGGGAAAAACAGTTTGCTCTCGAAGCGTCACGTTTTTTCAATAGCAATGAGTTTCGCTGTCTGTTTCCTCAGCTTCGTGCGCCCAATCTTCTCTGGAAAATGGAAGCCCTTCTCGCACTGATTGAAAGTCTCGAACCTGCGGTCGTTCACCCACAAGAACGGTCGAAGGGTCGCCGTTTTCTGCTTTGGCTACGGTCGTTGGCTCTGCCTATTCGTATTCGACCAATGAAACTCTATCTGCGCAAGGCAAGAGCTGCCCAGCGTCTCACCCGTAATTATGAAACATCCTTGCCGCACTATGTGCAACGGCTGTTCGACGGTCTTGATTTCAGTGGGGAGATTCAGGATGGCGTGTTTGCGGGAGTCAGTGGCCGGTTGATGCGTTCTTCCCAGGTTGGAATGGATCGAATCGTTGCAGATTTTCAACATCTTCACGTGGAAAAGAGCGCTGTCCCTGCTTGGCACTGGAAGCGTCTGTTGCGCTCATGTCCTGTGAAGAACAGTGCTTTGACTCCCCTAACACGGCTTGATTTTCTCTCGCAACGCCGTCTGGAAGAGTTTCGTTCACCTCTGGATTCCGGCACATTGCGGAAGATGCGAGAGGCTTTAGAGCAGACGCAACAGACATCCTTGCCCCTTCTTAAGCAGGAGTACCTGATCCCTCTGGAAGCATTCAAGGAGAGTATGGGTGGGAATGAACCGGCTGAATGGAGCCCATCTCTGGCTGAGATGATTGCCCAACATGATGCGTTGACGGAGAAAGTACGACGTCTGATGGATGAGGCTTGGAAGGCCGACGATACGTTGTTGGATGATCCCACTATCGATATTTCCAAACTCTGGCAGAATGCCCAGTTTGTTCTGAAAGACCGTGCTGATGAGGACTCCCTTGCGTACCAATTGAAAACTCTCTTGTCCAGTTTGGAACACGCGTCGGCAGTCATCCGCCATGTAGATCCCGTTGAGAGTGTCGCCGATGTCTCCCCTACCGAGGAACCAGTTGTTTCTGAACGGATTTGGGATGGTGTCCAGGAAGCGGTTGGACAGAGAACGGCGGAGTCCGAACAGGAAGGGGAAGAAGAACCTAAGAGACCCGCTGATGACGAACCCTCAGATGAGACCTTTTCCCTGACTCCTGAGATCGAAGAGACGATCAACAGCTTTGATGTTACAAGAGTTGCGCATCTTCAGGGAAGCAATGAAGAGGGTGAGACGGAGGGTTCGAGCGATGACTCCGTCACTGAAGATCAGCCCCCTTCACTGGATCCTGCTCATCTGGATGTGAGTGGATTGCAAGAGAGTGCGTTGCAGAATCAAGAGGCTTCCAAAGAATCAGAGAAGGAACCATCACCCTCCTACCCATCCTTATTGGGTGCTTTATTGACAGAAAAAGAGAGTGTACCGCAGGACGGCTCTTTATCCTCTTCAAACGACTCGGATGCTCAGGAAGATGATGTGCAAGAACCTGCACCCAAGGTTGATACAGCCCCGAAAACAGCCTCAAAGAAATCGAAAGAGCGTCCTTCAACCAAAAAGAAACTGAGAACCTGGGAACCGAGTAGTTCGGAAGTTCAGATTGAGTTGAAAACCAATGAAGGGCAACGGTTTCATGCGGTAACCAGGGAAATCGATGCAACGGAGGTGTGGCTCTCTCTGTTCACTTTCCAGCATGAATTGAAGCAAGGGGAGGGTGGTGCAATCAGATTGCTCTCAGATATCGATGGGCGCTGGTTTCCTTGTAGCCTGGTTCTGGTTGAAAAGAAGACCGTGATCATACGATTTATCGGCAAGAACAGTGGGCAGACTTTTGAAACACTGGTGAAAGATGAGGTAGAGCGTTTCAAGCGGGTGTTGGATAGCAGTGAGGCTTTGCTGTTCAAGGGAGGGTCGTAGACGTTTGCTACCAATTGGGAAGGTGTCTGCTATGAGAAGGATTCGAGATACCATCGGCTTGGTTCTGGATCTGCTCAAGTGGCCGATTTTGTTGTTTCTGATGACTTCCTTCCTGCTCTCAAGGAGTATGGACGCGCTGACCTCTTTCTCTTTTGATAGCATCACTCCGGATCTGCTTCATCGCTTCGGACCGACCATTGTCGTCACATCTCTTCTTCTCTTCGTTCTGTTCCGGAACCGTCTCAATTTCTGGGATACTTTTCATCACGAGAGCGTTCATGCGGTTGTCGCACTCTTTTTTTTCAACCGTGTTGTGGGATTTAGGGTGACTGATGTTCATGGGGGTCTAACCGAATATGTTGGGCGGTCAAATTGGATCATTCGTCTCGCGCCCTATTTTCTGCCACTCGTTGCTGGTTGTGTCCTTGTTATGGCAGAGATTGTTGAGTCTGGATATCAGGCTCCCTTTCAACATGCCGGAGTTGTTTTCTATATCATTTTTCTCCGTGGAGTGTATCGTCAAGCACGTCCGATCCAGAGTGATCTGCAACACTCTGGGATCCTGTTCTCCTACGGTGTTATCGTTCTGTTCAATCTCATGGGAATAGAGTTAATGATCGCCGCGCTCTCTGGAACGATGTCGCAGAGAGTTATGATTTATAGTGATGGTATTGAGCAGAGCTTAGTGTTGATACAACAGATTACTCCAGCGCTCATGCAGGACGTCATGATCTTGTGATCATGAGTAAAACACACACAGAAAAACCGGATGGAGCAGAGGTTCCATCCGGTTTTTCGTGATCGGGGGAGGGGAGTGGTGTCGCGAACTCTTGCGGTT
>JADGBX010000074.1 GCA_015231265.1 Magnetococcales bacterium
TGAGAGCGTGACCATTTCCGATTCGGGAGAGAATCGCACGGCGTTACCCATTACCGTTTTTAAGAGCATATCCAGAAGGTTCCACTCAGCCTGGATGGTGATGGTTTTCGGAACCTCCAGAGTCATGGTTATCCCTTTTTCTTCTATTTTTTCCGAGAGTTCCTCTCTGATCTGATCAAGGTGGGTGCGGAGAGTGTCACTGCGGGGGGCGAGGGGGTCTCCACGTCTGAGATCACAGAGAAGAGAAGTCTTCTGGACAAATGTTAGAAGCTGCTTGCCGCACCGCTCAATCATGTCGATGTAGCTCATGCCCTCTTCAGAGAGATGAGGTTCCATCCGGAGGATCTCCAGTGGGCCGAGAATGCCATTGAGTGGAGTGCGGGTTTCATGGGAAATCAACGCCAAAAGGTCACTGCGCAGGGTGTCGATCTCCTCCATGCGTCCCAACTGCAGAAAGACGTTGATCTTGGCGAGAAGCTCCTGGGTATTAAAGGGTTTGACCAGATAGTCGTCGGCGCCGGCTTCATAGCCGGTCAGACGTTCCGAGATCAATCCTTTGCCGGTGACCAGAATGATCTTGATGAATTGACTGCTGGGATCGCTGCGCACGGCTCGGCACACCTCATAGCCATCCATGCCCGGCATCATGATATCCAGCAGGATCAAGTCGGGCCTGAATGTGGGAATGCGCTCCAGAGCGTCGTTACCGGAGGAGACGGATGCCCAGATGAAGTTGGTCTCCTCAAGCATCTCTTCCAGGATATCCACATTGATGGGATCGTCATCGACGATGAGGATACGAGAGGATGTCTGGCTACTCATGAACGGGCCTCCGATTGACTGTTGGTGCCCTGGGAGGTGGAACCCTGCAAGCTTGCGCGTCTATCCTGCGGCAGTGTAAAGGTCATTATGGCACCTGCACCATCCTCCGTATTCTGTGCTGCCCAGATTCTCCCCGTGTGACTCTCTATGATTTTTCGACAGATGGCCAGGCCCAATCCCGTGCCGCCGGCACTGGATGCGGTGCGGCTGCTCTGGACGAACTCGTCGAAAATGGTGGACTCCTCCCCATGAGGGATGCCGGTCCCCTGATCCTTGACACGAACGACAACGCCATCCGGGCCTTCGGGACTATCCAGTTTACCGGCGGTAATCGCGACGGTGCCACCATCAGGGCTGAACTTGATGGCATTGGAAAGCAGATTACCGATCACCTGAACGATGCGTTCCGGATCCATGTAGATGCGTGGGATTTCCGGACCCGATGTAATCTCGATAGTGATCATCCTCTTCTCCGCTTTTCCGGCATATTCCGCGCGCACCTGTTCCAGAAGTGGTGGAAGTTTCGAGAGACTCATCTGATACGACATCTTGCCGGATTCGTGTTTGTGCAGATCGAGTAGATCATTCAACAGCGGTAGGAGACGATTGGCGCTGGTGTCGATTTGCCGGAAATAGCGAATCAACTTCTCACGGGGAGCGCTTTCAGCCTTGCGCAGCCCGAATTCGGCATAACTGATGATCGCGTGCATCGGCGTACGTAGTTCGTGGGACATGTTGGCCAGAAACATGCTTTTCGCTTGGTTGGCTTCAACAGCCTCCTCCTTGGCCTTCTGCAATGCGATTTCCGTACGGTGGCGCTGGATGAACTTCCATACCTCATCGCCAAGCAGTTCCAACTGTCGGGCATCGTTACCGTCATACTCCTCTTCCTTGTTGCCGACACCGATGATCATCTCGGCCTCCTCCCGTTCCTTGAGAACAGGAGTGCTCATATGACGAATGACCTGAAAATGGCCTTCGGGCAGCCCTCTTTTTTCGGTCATGGCGGCGTAGTCATTATGGATGACCGTGGTTTTCAAGCGGATGCAGTCGGCCCAGATTCCTGCTTTCTCAAGAGGGTAGTGATCATCATGATCTGCAGTGCATTGCGAGAGGGATTCTTGGTTCCAGACAGTGAGAGATATGCTCTCCGACTCATGATCGGCAAAGTGGAGATAGCCGATGCGGCTTTTGGTCAAGGAGACGGCAATGTCCAGGGCTTGTTCACAGATTTCCCTCTCGGTCAGATGTGGGGTTCGGCGGTTGAGAGTGAGCAGCATAGAGAGTCGCGTTTCGTTGACTTTCTGGTAGGTCTCATGGCGAATGCGGGCGGAAATGTCGTGGATCATCGTCACGAAATGGAGTGGGTTGCCCGAGAGGTCGCGCACCAGTGAGACGCTGATCTGAACCCAGACCCAGTGCCCATCACCGTGCATTATCCGTTTTTCCATCTGATAGGAGTCGGTTTCTCCGGACAGGAGACTGCGGCGGAACTGCAACTCCTTCTCAAGGTCCTCACCATGGGTGAGTGATTGAAAATCGGTCAGCAAGAGCTGCCAATCCTGCTGGCCGACGATGGTGCAGAGCGCTTTGTTAACTTTGATCCAGCGGCCATCGGGAGAGATCAGCGCCATGCCGTTGGCAGAGGTCTCGAACGCTCCACGAAATCGGCTCTCACTCTCAAGAAGTAGGATCTCTATGCGCTTACGGTTGTCAATATCCTGAATCTGGGCGACGAAGTGCAGAGGATCGCCGTGGCTGTCACGCACCAGCGCCACACTAAGATGAACCCATATTTCGTTGCCGGTCGCATTGATATACCGTTTTTCGAAGTGGGCGGAATCGGTCTGCCCAGAAATCAGCTTCTCCATTACCACCACGTCATTGTCCAGATCATCCGGATGGGTGACACTTTGGAAATCGGTAGCCAGCAGTTCCTCTTCATTGTAGTTGACGATACTGCAGAAGGCGGAGTTGACTTGCGTCCAACGGCCATCCAGAGAGACCAGAGCCATACCGTGGGCGGCCGTCTCAAAGGCACGCCGGAATCGGTTTTCACTCTCACGAAGCTGCTCTTCCATCACGTGACGTTCCGTGATGTCGTGGAAGGTCAGAACAGTCCCTTCAAGACCGTTGTCACCAGTGATCGGCGTGCTCCAACACTCAACGGGAAAATGTGAGCCATCCTTCCGTTTGAAGAGCGCGTATGGCGTATGCTCCTTCTCTCCGGTCACCAAGGTGCCGAGGACGGGATCTTCCGAAGTCTGGTTGTCGGTTCTATGAAAGCTGACAGGGTAGTGTAACGAAGAGAAGTGATTGCCCATGAGCTGTTCATCGGTGCGATAACCGAGCATGTTCAGACCCGCTTCGTTGATGAAGATGCAGAGACCATCCCGATCCAATCCACAAATCGCCTCACTGGTGGATTGCAGGACCAGTTGTTGTTGTTGTTGGCTCTCCTTGAGGGCGGCTTCGGACTCCTGACGCTTCTTGATCTGCCACATGGCAGCCAACATCAGATTGATCTGATGCGCGTCTTGAAGATGGTAGTCGTCCGAACCGTTGACGACGGCTGCAACCAAGACCACTGAACCATTTTCAATCAAAGGAACGCCGAGATAGTTCTGGATCCACGCGTCGCCGCCAGGAGTGGGAGTCGTTTCCTGAAAAACAGGGGGTTGATTGATAATCACCTCATCCTGTGTACGGTACGGTTCTGCCCAGAGTCCTGCGGCGGTGATCTCCAGATGCTGAGGAAAGGAGGGTGTGTTCTTGACGTGTACGTCATCAAGATCAGAGCGGTTGTCCAGCCAGATGCACGGTTCCAGACGCCCCTTCTTTTCATCGATAAACCCGAGAAAGGCGACTTCACTATTCAACTGGTGGATGAATCGCTCTAACAGAAATGTACTGATCTGCTCCATCGGTTCTCGGGACATCATGGAGAGTTGGTGCAGGGTGCGATAACGCTCTCTATTGTCACGCGTCTCCTGTAGCATCTTCTCCTGCGTACTGATGTCGTGGATGATGCCAATATACTTTCTCTGCCCCTCCATACGTGTTTCCGATAGAGAGAGCAAGAGGGGAAAGAGGCTGCCGTCTGCTCTATGCCCGGTGCATTTGCTGTCGGATGTCGTGAGCGCTTTCAAGGTGTTGCCGCTGGAGAGCGCGTCGGGAATCAGAAGTGAGAACTGTTTGCCGATGGTTGCGGAGTTGAGATGTCCGAACATCGTTTCCACGGCAGGGTTGCAGCCTTCGATTGTGCCATCGGGGTCGAGTATGACAATACCGTCAGCCGCTGCTTCGACAACGGTGGTGTGACGATTCTCCATCTCTTTTAGACTGGCGCTGTCCGTGACACCGGGAATCCAACGAATAATGCCGTACGCGAGAAGAGACAGGCCTCCGATTTGACAAAAGAGATCAACGGCAATGTGCAGGCGAGGTTGAAGCTGGCTGTTGAGTGTTTCTTCAGAATAGAACGTTATGAGTGTGAAAAGCTTACCAAGAAGGAGGAGGCTGAATCCCATGATGATATGGCGCCAACCTGCTTGATGCAGCTCATTTCGACGGCGACCGATCAGCACCAACTCCACGGTAATTGCTGCAATGATCAGTGCCTGCATGCTCTCAAGTGACATGTGAAACGAAACCATCACCTCTCCCGTAACAACGTCGCGCGGGTGGTGAAGCAGGCGCACACCAGACCCAATAATTCAGGATTATGTGAATTTTTGTATTTTGTTGTCTTTTATATTTACACGGTGAAGGTGTAATGCGTCAATATGTGATCTCTTGAATCTCTGATTGCGGTGGTGTGTTATTGTTGGTTTGTAAAGTCAATGTAATCAATATATTGGTTGCATGTTCCCCTTGGAGAAACTGCCGTGGTCGTATGTTCTCTGCGTGTTAGTACCAAGGCTTCACCCAACGCCTGATAATCATAAGGAAGGGGGAACGGTGCTGGCCCATATGGGGTGTGCCGTGTTATTGTTAAATAATGAGTGTGTGATGAGGTTCCCGTTCCCGCGGCTATTCTCTGCTCTGACGTGAGGACACGCTCTAGGCTCGGAAACATGCAGACTGTTTTTTCAGACAGAGCCTAAGCCTAGCATCGAATTATTTGACAGGTGTAACGTGCCTATCGTTTTTTTTCAAAACGGCAAACTGTTGCTGATCTCGCTTCTGTTGCTGTGGAGTATGGGGCCTGCCCATGCTGCGCAGTTCGTGCATGCCGAAGTCTCCGAGAAAGATGATACGTACACCACCCGTGCCGAAGCGGTGATCACTGCCCGTCCGGACCAGATTCGCGCTGTTCTCACGGATTACGAAAATCTCAACGTTCTGAGCCCTACCATCCAACACAGTGTGGTGCTTGACAGAACGTCACTGGATATCACCTCAGTGAAAGTGCAGCTCTACACCTGTGCTTTTGTCGCCTGTTCCCGCAAGTTTGTTGTTCAGGACTACACCGAACATGATCAGGAAGTGCGCATGACGGTTCATCCAGGAAGTGGTGGATTCCGTTTTGGTCGTGCTGCTTGGCGTTGGAAGCAGGAGGGGGATAAGACGCGGGTGTTCTTTTCCTCGACCATGCGTCCCGACTTCTGGTTGCCGCCTCTTGTCGGAACCTCGATAGTCAAGGAGAAGATGCGGGAAGAGGTTCTGGAAACAGTGAAGCGCCTGGAACATCTATCGGCTAAGCGTCCGGTTGCACAGGCTGTTGTCTACTCTACCAATGATCACTACGACAGTTACGACTGAACGGAACCGGGTACAGCACATGCCTACCGGTTGTTCCATCCCCAGTCTGTTTCTTATGGTTGTCGCTCTCTTTCTGAGTGTTGCCATCCAGTCCGTCCATGCCACATCCTATTTCATCGATGCCAAGAACGGTAGCAACGCTAACGATGGCCTGTCGGCTGCAACAGCGTGGCGCACGCCGGATGTACTCTCCCAGAGGGCTCTTGTCGCCGGAGATGCTGTGCTGTTTCGGCGGGGAGGGCGGTGGTCCGGTCACGCTCTCACTCTGAAAGATCCGCGAATTACCATCGCTTCCTACGGCACCAAGGCCGATGGTGGCCGCCCTATTCTCTCCGGTGCTGTCTCAATTCTCAGAGAACCGCTCTTCAACGACGATTTTGATCTCCATGAAAAACGACCAGCCGCAGCGATGGACCGTTTTCCCGGATGGAAGGGGATTATTCACGGTTCCGGAGGTCAGTTGCGCGCGTCAAGGGATACGGCGACACGCAGTGGTGTCTCTGCGGAGCTAAGTGCGCGCAGCCAGGGTGATGTGGCGTTGTTGTCGAGAGTGCTGCCAGGGCGAGTTGCCGGGTTCATGCCGGTGCGATTCCGATTCCGGGTGAAGGTCGAGAGTGGACGTCTATTCTTTCAGGTTCGTCATATGGGTAAAGGGCTCTCATTAGGGCCGGATGGTCACTGGCATCCCACGGCTAGCGTGGCAGCTCGGGTGGTTCAGCCCAAGGGTGGATGGCAGTGGATCACCGTGAACGCCATGACCCATGAGGAGCCGGGTGAGTACGATATCTCCTTCGTCGCGCAAGATGGGGTAGCCAGGATCGACGATGTCCAGTTGGTGATGGGGTGGAAGGAGGAGAGTCCTAACCTTTATCAACGCGTGGTGATGCTGGAGAAGGGGGAGGATGTTCGTGCTCTGCACCTGGGTGGGCGTACACTGGGAGCCCCTCGGCGTAGTCTCGATGGGGTGACTGCACATGGCCATTGGTTCTGGGATCGTCACCGTGCTCTATTGAGCGTCCGCTTCAATAAAGGAGGGCAGACGTTGGGGCGGTGGCCGCTGGAAATTGAACGGGGTGCGGCAATCCTTGTGGAGATGAATGGTCCAGATCAGAGCATCAGAGGTTTGGTGCTGCAACAGGCACGGGAAGGGGTTCGGATTCGCGCAGATCGAGCACGGGTGGAAGAGTCGATCATTCGCTGGATGGGGCGCTATTCGGTCACAGCCTCTTCCGGAGATCCAAGACGGGATATCCACGGTGTTGTGATACGCAACAACACTATTCACGATGTGGGTAACGGTCCGTTTCTGGTGCATGGTGTGGGGAGTCGGATTCTCAGTAATCAGATCGAGAGGGTTCTGGATCGGGATCAACCTACTGACAATCTAGCTGTTACCATTCGCGGTGGTCGTGATAATCGTATTGAGAATAACGTGATTGCCAGTGCATGGATGGGGATCAATATCTGGGGACGGCGGCCTCGCCCCACTGATGCCGCCACGGCGGAAGCCGTCGGTAACAGCATCGCTCGTAACACTATTGATGATGTAGCCACCTTCGGCATCGTTCTCGGTGGCGAGACGGAGGAGGTGCGCTTGAAAGGCGTCGATGCCGGACGTCTCTGTGGCAAGGAGATTGGTCGGACGCGTTGTGGTGTGCGAGGATGGGTGAGTGGGACCAGAGTTCACCATAATCTGATCAGCCGGTGTGGATTAGGTCGGACAGCAGCGATGATGGCCAGTAAACGTCCAACGACCCAAGGGGCGGCCATTCGTCTCACCAGCAGTCCGCTGGCCGAGGCTAACGAGATCCTCAACAATACCCTGGTCAACAACTGGAGCAGTGTTTCCGGGGATCTCCATGCGGGGAACTTCCTGCTGGCCAACACAGCCTCAGTCTCTCCTAACTATCGGCATCTGGATTTTCCTGGCAAGAGCAACCGTCGTGGCGATCTGGATCGCGCCCGTCTGCGGCATAATCTCTTCCATCCCGCCTCCATGGAGCGTCGAGACAAGCCTTTTGTCTGGCGGGGACGAATGTTGCGCTCCTTTGAACAGTTTGTGCGGGTGAGTCCGGACAGCGCAACGGGAAGTCTTTCCAAACCTCCTCTCTTCACAGATGCCAAAGGGGGCAACTGGTATCCGGCATCGGGATCCCCACTGATCGATGCGGGGGCGCCGCTCCAAGCGCTTGCTTCTGCGTCCGGGCACGCTGTCGTCAACAGTGATCTTACAGGTCGTTCCTTTCCACAAGGGAGCATGCCCGATATCGGTGCATTCGAGTCGGCACTAGCTCCGATCAGCAGAAACAGTCCTGAAACACCAGTCGGGGAGCGTTCGGTTCCACCCAATTCAGAACCCAAACAGGAACGCTCTATGGGTTCCGAGATCCCCCTGTCTGTTGAGCAGTCGCCGGGAATTCCCGTAGAAGTGTCGGTGGAGCCGGCTCCAGTATTGGAGACAACGGTGCCTCTGCCTTCTGCCGGTGGGGTTGGCGCTGGAGCGGGAACAACGGTAGAGACCTTCTCCCTGCCTTCCGGAAAGTGAGGTTGATCATGACGGAGAGAGAGAGCCGTACCCTTGGTTTTATCGGCCTTGGCGTCATGGGTTTTCACATGGCAGGCCATTTGACCGCTGCCGGACATCGGCTCAGGGTGTACAACAGAACGGCCGACAAGGTTTCGAGATGGCAGAAACGTTTCCCTGGGGAGGTTCTCTCCTCTCCGAGAGCGTGTGCCGACGGCTGTGACATGGTCATGCTCTGCGTTGGTAACGACGACGATCTGCGAAGCGTTACGCTTGGCGAAGAGGGAGTGCTCGCGGGCATGGCTCCCGGAACGATTCTGGTGGATCACACCACCACCTCGGCCCATGTGGCAGAAGAGATCGCTCAAGAGGCCGCATCCCGGCAGGTGGCGTTTCTCGATGCGCCGGTTTCAGGAGGGGAGGCGGGCGCAGAGCAGGGAATTCTAACCATCATGGTGGGCGGAGACGAGGAGGTTTTCCATCGGGCAGAGCCGGTGTTGAACGCTTATGGTCGAGCGGTCACCCGGATGGGACCGGTTGGGTTCGGCCAGAAGACCAAGATGGTCAATCAGATCTGTCTGGCGGGGATGATTCAGGGTCTTGCCGAGGGGCTCGCTTTTGCACAGAAAGCGGGCTTGCATGGTGATCGTGTTCTGGATGTGATCGGTAAGGGTGCCGCACAGTCGTGGCAGATGGATAATCGGGGGCGGACCATGCTGCAGGGCAGCTATGATTTCGGTTTTGCCGTCGACTGGATGCTCAAGGATTTGGGGATCTGCATGGATCAGGCAGAAACCGTCGACGCACAGCTCCCCGTTACCCGACAGGTGCAGGCTTTCTATAAGGAACTACAGCAGCAGGGCCATGGACGTTGGGATACGTCTAGTCTGATGGCTCGGTTGATCGATCCGGAGTCGTCGGAGACGTAAGATGTTCGGATCACTTCCATGGAGCAGAAGAGAGGATGGAACCATGAAACGGTGGATCGTGTGGGCGGTTGTGCTGATGGGGAGTGTCACATTATCGGGGGTAGCGGTTGCCGAAGTGATCGGCAGTGTCGACACGGCATTCAAACTGGTGGGCCCTGATGACAAAATCGTTGTTGAAGCGTTTGACGATCCCAAGATTCCCGGTGTTGCCTGCCATCTCAGCCGGGCCAAGAAAGGGGGCGTAACCGGGGGTCTCGGGTTGGCGGAGGATCTCTCCAATGCCTCCATCGCCTGTCGTCAGATCGGTCCCATCTCCTTCAAGGAAGAGTTCAAACCAGGCGAGGAGGTGTTCACCAAGCGCACCTCCATCCTCTTCAAGCAGCTCCATGTGGTGCGTTTCTTCGACAAGAAACGCAATACACTGATCTATCTCGTCTACAGCGATAAATTGATCGACGGTTCACCGAAAAACTCACTCTCCACCGTGCCGATCATGCCGTGGCGTGGAGAAAATGAGAAGTAGGGCGCTGGTGGTCGGAAGCTATGAGCAACAGAGGCAGTTCAGTTGTAACGGACGGTATGAAAGCGTGCCTGCCCTTTAGCTAAATCCGTCTGACCACCCTGTTTTACTGCATGCCGGGCATGTGCGACCTCATTCCAGAAGTGGGCGTCGCTAATGGTGAAGTAGCGCCCTTTCTGACAGTTTCTGCACAGCGTACCGGAGGCAGCCCACCACGCCAGGGTTTGTGAACTTCCGGTGCAACTTGGAGATCCGCAGCGGATCTCGCCACAGGCTGGACACTTGTAGAGTCGTCCCGGTTGACGGTCGCACGCTGGACAGGTGAGGCTGATTTTCGGCATGAAGCACCATCCTATGCAGATGAAAAACAGTGAGTTGGTGAGTTTCCAATAGGACGATTGCGTCTTTGTCGTTGGTATTTAGCCAACGAGACACACTCGTTTTATCACCAGATAAGCAACAACCAGGCCAGTAGAGAAGAGGAGTTGTTCATGCGTCTTCTGCACACCATGTTGAGAGTTGGGGATCTCGAGAAGTCAATCCAGTTTTACGAGAAGGTGTTGGGCATGCGTCTGTTGCGACAGAAGGAGTATCCCGACGGCAAGTTCACACTGGCGTTTCTCGGGTATGGTGTGGAGTCGGAGAATACGGTTCTTGAGCTCACCCACAACTGGGGCGTTACCTCTTATGAGATGGGAAACGCCTTTGGCCATCTGGCCATTGAAGTGCCCGATGTCCATACAGCCTTTGAGGAGATGGTCGCTAAAGGAGCAACGGTTCGTCGCGCGCCGGGAGCGATGAATGCCGGAAAGACGGTGATCGCATTTCTGGAGGATCCCGATGGTTATCCCATCGAGTTGATCGCGGAAAAGAGCACTTGAGCTGCGTGCTCTTGTGGTAAGAGGAGTACAACGGGTCAGGAGAGTTCGATCTCTTCTCCATCCATGTCGTCGAAATGGTCATCCTCGCCCTCTTCGACGATTCTGATCCGTTCAATGACGCCTGCGAGGCTCTTCCCGGAGCCACAGTGGGGAGAAACAACTGTGCCGTAGCTGCGCAACGTGCGTTCACTGCCGTCTGGTAGAATGATGCGAAAGGCAAAATCGAATCGACTCTCCCGCTCCAGAGCGTTCTGCAGGGTGGTGTTGTGCAAGATTCTGTCTTCTTTGTGAATCCGTTTGAGCAGCTCGTCATAGACTGGTATGAAGTGTCCCGGTTCCAGTCCGAAGAGACGAAATGTCTGGTCAGACCAGTAGAGACGGTTATCGCCCACATTCCACTCCCAACTTCCCACTCCTTGCAGTTTTTGGGCAAACTGAATGTTCTTGACCGAGCAGAAGAGACTCTGTTCAGACTCCTGAAGACGTGCAATCTGCTGTGAAAGCTCTCGATTTCGGTTGGAGAGATCTTGGGTGCGTTCCTGAATGCGACCCTCCATACTCTCAAGAAAGACGCGATTCTCATGGATCAGGGAATTTTTGATACTGTCCAGTTCCGTCAGTGAATTCTCCTGGTCGCGAATCTTCTCGAAGGAGCCTTTAAGATCGACACGCATGCTGTCAAGAGTCGAGGCCAACTGTCTCAATTCGGCACTGGCGGCAGGTAGTGTGGTCAGGGGGCGTTCCATGTTTCCGCGACCAAGGTCTTCGGCTTGATTGACCAGCCATTCGAGCGGTTCGGTGAGCGTTTTGCGAATAAGCTGAAAAATCAGGACTGCCAGCAGCAGAAAAGTGATCATGGAGGTTGTTGCCAACACGGTGAGGCGGGAAGAGATCATCGCATCGACTTGACGCGACAGCATGCCGATTTCAACGGTTCCCAGTGTGACCCCCGGTTTCTCCTCCGACATCACCTCTTGCGTGAAGATCATCATTGCCGGTCTGTCGGCACTGTTTTGCCAGTTCAGATCCTCTCCAACCAGTGCGACCGCACGCCCATCGGCATCAGTGACACGCAGATAGCCGATGGCAAACGCATCGTTGACCAGTCTTTGGGCAAAAAGTTCAAGCGGTGCATAGCGCTTCTCGGACAGAGGTTGAACACTGAAAAGTGCCGCTGAGTGGGCCAAGGATGTGCCCTGCACCTGAACCTGTTGACGAATGGTTTTCAACTCGTTGGTGATGTTGTGCCATCCTGAGACACTCATTACCACGGCAAGCAGCAGCGTGATTGCGCTGATCAGTCGGAAATCCAGTGACCTGTTTTGCCAGAAATTGAACGGAAAGCGGCTCTGGGACATGAGAGTGAGAATCCAGAATAGAAAGAAACCCGGGTGGATAGTGGCTGCTGTCCGATGATTGGGTACAACATCCCTGGAAAAGTGTACCAGGAGTGGCAGGAAAAGCCATCATCTTACATCATGAAACGATCACGATTCTTCATCTGTCGCAGCCTGAAGCCGGTATCCAACGCCGCGGACGGTTTCAATGTAGGAGCCGGTAGGCCCGAGTTTGCTGCGAAGACAGCGGATATGTGCATCGACGGTTCTGTCCTGAACAGGGGCATTGACTCCCCACACTTCATTGAGGAGAGTCGTTCGTGTCTTGACGTGACCCGGTTCTGAGAGAAAAGTGGTCAGAAGACGATACTCGGTGATGGTGAGATTGATCTCTTCATTATCCACCCATACACGATGGCTGATGGGATCAACCCGCAATGCCCCAAACTCGATTGAGGCGTTGGTGGGAATGGTGCTGGGTCGTACACGACGCAGAATTGCGCGGATACGGAGTAGCAGTTCTCTAATTTGGAAGGGTTTTACGACAAAGTCATCGGCGCCGACACTGTATCCCTGCACCAGATCCGCCTCATCTCCCATGGCTGAAAGCAGGAGAATGGGGATCTCACGCGTCCGCTCTTCGTGTCGGAGACGACGGCACACTTCAAACCCGAACAGACCCGGCAGCATGATATCCAGTATGATTAAATCCGGCTGCGGGTCGCGAGCAGCAGCTTGCAGCGCCTCTTCTCCGGTATGCACCGCCGATGTGTGGTACCCCTCGGCGTTGAGATTGAAGGTGAGAGTCGCGACAAGATCCCGTTCGTCCTCGACAATGAGAATACGGTGTGTCATGTCATCGCGGCCTTGTGCGTGTGGTAACAGCCAGTTGCAGACGCTCTGACTGATTCAGATCGGTTGTAGCGCCGCTGTTCGTGACCCCTGCAACGTAAAGAATAGACAGGGTTTCGGAATCAAGGCACGTTCGGTTCGAAAAGAGTCAGGGGGCGTCCTCCAACCGGCTGTTTCTGTCAAGATAGACAAAAACAGTCAGGTTGGGGGCGGCTGTCACTCCCCATGCAGCCACCCCCTCGGGACGTCATCCATAACGTCCTTCAATGT
>JADGBX010000075.1 GCA_015231265.1 Magnetococcales bacterium
ATCCAAACCGATAGCTTCGTAGATTTGGGCACCGCAGTAGCTCTGCAGAGTCGAGATCCCCATTTTGGAGAAGACCTTCATCAACCCTTTACCCACCGCCTTGATAAACTTGGTGTGGGTTACTTCCGCCGTTACCTCTCTTGGGAAGAGCTTACGCTCAACCATCTGCGAGAGACTCTCGAAAGCCAAATAGGGGTTGATCGCCCCGGCACCATAGCCCACAAGCAGGGCAAAGTGGGCCACTTCGCGGGCGTCACCAGTTTCGACAATGATGCTCGCCTTACTGCGAAGGCCGGCACGAATCAGGTGGTGATGCACAGCAGAGGTGGCCAACAGCGAGGGAATCGGTGCCATACCGTTGCCAACACCCCGATCACTCAAAATAACCAGCGAGCAGTCACGGTCGGAGACCGCATCGGTCACCTGATTGAAGAGATTGCGCAGCGCCTTGTCCATCGACTCGGGGCCATCACTAACATCGAATAGCATGCTGAAGGTCTCAGCCTTGAGACCGGGTCGATCCAAGGAGCGCACCTTTTCAAGGCTACGATTATCGAGAATCGGCTGTTTCAACCAGAGACGTTTGGTGTGCTCCGGCGACTCTTCCAGCAGATTGCCCATGACACCCAACTGCTGGTAGAGACTCATCACCAACTCTTCCCGAATCGGGTCGATGGGTGGATTGGTCACCTGGGCGAAAAGCTGCTTGAAGTAGTTGAAAATCGACACCGGCCGATCGGACAATACCGCCAGCGGAGCATCATTGCCCATAGAGCCTGTGGGTTCCTGACCACCCAGTCCCATGGGTGCCAGAATCACCTGCAACTCCTCTTCGGTGTACCCGAAGATGCGCTGACGCACATCCAGGGGCGCCTCTTCCTTCTGTTCTGCCTGACCGTTCTTCACCTGATTCAAGGTGACCAGACCGTCATCCACCCACTCTTTATAGGGTTGGGAACCAACGATTCCGCTCTTGATCTCCTCATCGTCGATGATCCGCCCCTCGTCCAGATCGATCACGAACATCTTGCCCGGTTGCAACCGGCCATTCTGCTTGATCTCTTTGGGTGGGAAGGTGATGGTGCCATCTTCCGAAGCCATCACACAGATGTTGTTCTTGAGCAGTTGATAACGGGCAGGGCGCAGGCCGTTGCGGTCCAGTGTGGCGCCGATGTAGCGACCATCGGTAAAGGCTACAGCAGCCGGACCGTCCCAGGGCTCCATCACGGAGGCGTGATATTGATAGAACGCCTTGCGATCCGCATCCATATGTTGATGATTTTCCCACGCTTCCGGGATCAGCATCATCATGGCATGGGGCAGAGAGCGCCCGCTCATCACCAAGAAGTCCAGAGCCCGGTCGAACGACGCCGAGTCGGAGATTCCTTCCGGCACGATGGGGAAGAGCTTCTTCATATCCTCGCCGAAGTGGGGCGAAGAGAGCGCCGCTTCACGGGCACGCATCCAGTTGATGTTTCCACGGAGCGTGTTGATCTCACCATTGTGGCAGATCATCCGGAACGGCTGTGCCAGATCCCATGTGGGGAAGGTGTTGGTGGAGTAGCGCTGATGGACCATGGCGAACGCCGAAACCATCTGGTGGTCGGTGAGATCCACATAGTAGTCGCCGAGCTGCTCCGCAAGAAACATCCCTTTGTAAAGCAGAGTTCTGGAAGAGAAACTGGAGATGTGGAACGCCTTGAGGTCTTCGGTATCGTACCCCATGACGGTGTTCTCGACCCGTCGGCGAATCACGAAGAGCTTGCGCTCAAACCAGTCATCATCAGCATCGTCGGGTTTGTTATTGACGCCGACGAACACCTGTTTGATCACCGGTTCCGCCGCTTTGGCCACATAGCCGATACGGGCAGCAGAGTTGACGGGAACATCGCGCCAACCCAGCACGAACTGCCCCTCCTCAGTCACCACCTGTTCGACCACTCTCCTACAGGCATTCTGGAGAGACTCATCTTTGGGCAGGAAGAGCATTCCCACGCCATACTCTCCAGCTTCGGGCAGTGGCATTTCGAAACCACCAACCACACGCCGCATCAGTGCATCCGGAATCTGGATTAGAATTCCAGCGCCATCCCCGGTCAGGGGATCGGCTCCGACGGCACCTCGATGGGTCAGATTGACCAACACCTCAAGCCCCATGCGCACGATATCCTGCGTCTTCTTGCCTCCAATATCGGCGACAAAGCCGACACCGCAGGCATCATGCTCAAACATGGGGTCGTACAAACCGTTCTTCTTCGGCAAACCCTGATGCGTCATCTGTAGACTCTTCCTAACCTCGACAAGATTTTGATCCGGATGACTGGTGAACACGTGCCCAGCCACTGAAAGTGCTTTGCTACGGAACCCGTTCCCCTTCCAAGATACGGAAAAGGGTGAACGGAAATCGGACGGCGACCACGCACTCTTTACATCATCACGGGAGAGTGGCAGCCACATGAAACTGCACACGCAGCACTCGACGCAGCACTGAAACAGGTGGCGAGTAATCGCGAATGCAGAGTATCTTGAACCCTTATGCCTGGCGGTTGAATCGAAGCCTGACAGGAAGGAAGCCTTCTGGCTGGAACGTCCCTCGCAACGAACGTCGGGAGGGTGCTGCACAACACTTAACGGCGCGTATCCCGAAACACTTATTTAAAAACCGACCGGTTTAAAAACTGACCAGCGTCACCGGCGTCGGGGCTCAAGAAAGATCAACACGTTCAAAAAAACCATCGACCCAACAACTGATTATCAAAAAATATGAAGGCTATGTCAACTTAATTGGACACGCTTTTTATGAGATTCACAACAACACCGTCATTTATCCTGCATCTTGACACGATTTAACAGCAGTAAAGAGGGTGCTCGACTCAGCATCCAACGCACGCTACCCATCAACGCCATTCAGGATGATACCATTACAGTGCCTTCCCGATGGAGAACTGGCAAAAAAACAGAAATACGCTATGGGGAGTTGGACCAGACGATCACCGCCGGTTTATCCTCCATCCGCCATCGCAAAGCGGCCCTGGCCGCATCGACTCGCGTGGGATAGGGACCGACCTGGAGAAGAAAGAGATCTCGACCATCTCGATGCGCCTGAACAACCCGGATATCACGCGCCCCTTCCATATAGAGCTTCCCCGCCTGATGAACGGCATGACGTTTGGCAGGGAAGTGGGCCAGCTGGACGATGAATCCATCGTCACGCATCGCCTCCTCCTGCCGCGCTTGACGGGAGAGGTCTCGAATCCGGGTCTCTGCGTGATCCGTGCGTTGCGCTTCCGCCCGCATGAGTGATTTCTCCGGATCGGCTTCAGGCGGAAGAATAACCCGACGCTTGGGAAGCTCTCGGTAGAACTGTAACACCACGCGCTCGCGGCCACCGCGACCAAACCCAGCTTCACCCCCTTTGCGATTGGGGCGCTGCCCTTCCGTAATTACCTGAATTTCACGCAGAATCTCCGCAGGAATCGGCGGTTCCTGCGGTTCGATGATTTCAGGTTCGTTTTCCACGATGCGGTCGGAACCGAAACCGATCATCTCAGGCGGTTCGGAAGGCTGGTGAGGCAATGGCTCGGCTCTGGGCACTCTGACAGGAACAGCTTGCGGCTCAGGAATCACTGGAGGTGTCAGCTCGATCTCCACAGGACTTTCCGAGTCCGCAGAGGTTGGATCAATCGCTGGTGATACAGGATCTATCTTCACCACGGAGTGCCCGGAACCACCCTCTTCGGTCGGGCCACCATCCGCCCCGAACAGATACCATCCACCCCACGCCACTAGAATCAACAACACCCACTTCAGGCGCAACATCCCCGCAAGACCGCTGGAACTGCGTTTGCGGTGGCGTCGATAACGCTTCGATGTGGGGTAACGTGGATTCACATCCGCTCCGGAGCAGAAACACCCAAAACAGTCAAACCATTATTAATCACCTGACGGACGGCCTCGACCAGGGAGTAACGGGCATTACGTAAAGCCCCATCCTCTTCCAACACCCGATGTCCGTTGTAGTAAGTATGGAATGCCGACGCAAGATCCAGAAGATAGTAGGGCAAACGATGAGGCTCGCCGGAAAGCGCTGCATTATCGATTACTTCTGGATATTTGCTTAACAGTTGAATAAGGCTGTTTTCCGCTGGCTCGACCAGACGGTCCAGATCCTCACCAACTGTTGCTGAAAGCCCTTTCTCCTCCATCTGTCGCTGGACCGAACAGACCCTGGCGTGGGCATATTGCACATAGTATACCGGATTATCATTACTCCGGGAGACCGCCAGATCCAGATCGAAGTCCAACATGGCGTTTCCGGAACGCGTCAGAAACAAGAACCTCACCGCATCCGAACCCACTTCATCGACAACCTCGCGCAACGTGACGAATGTACCAGCCCGCTTTGACATCCGAACCGGCGTCCCGCCACGGCTCAAATTCACCATCTGCACCAGGGAGACGTCGAGAATATCCTTACGTCCGGTCAACGCCTCAAGAGCCGCTTTCACCCGTTTGATATAGCCACCGTGGTCAGCTCCCCACACATCGATCAACCGCTCGAATCCACGCTCTGCCTTATCATGATGATAGGCGATATCGGCGGCAAAGTAGGTAAAGGCACCGTCCGATTTTTTCAGCGGTCGATCGGTCTCGTCGCCGAACTGTGATGAGCGAAACAGCGTCTGCGGCCTCTGCTCCCAATCATCCGTTTTCTTCCCTTTGGGTGGCTCCAGAACGCCTTCATAGAGGAGATCTTTCGCCGCCAAACGCTCAAGGACGGCCGCAATCTTTCCATCACTGTGCAGCGTTCGTTCGGAGAACCAGCTATCAAAGCGAATTTCCAATGCATCAAGATCAGAGCGGATCATCGCCATAACGGTCGCTATAGCAAAGTCGACCACCTCCTCAGGTGGTGCCTGATCGCTGCGGGCCGTCTCTAACCAGCGATCCCCATCACGCTCCTGCAAGGCTTTGGCGACGTCGATCACATACTCACCGGGATACCCCCCCTCGGGAATGGTCACCGTATCGCCGAAAAGCGCGCGATAGCGGAAGAGAACCGATCGACCAAGCACACCGACCTGCACACCGGCATCATTGATATAATACTCTTTTTCCACAGCATGCCCAGTTGCTGCAAGCAGTCTGGCAATCGCATCACCTATCACGGCACCCCGACCATGCCCTACATGCATGGGTCCGGTGGGATTTGCAGAGACAAACTCGACCTGAACACGCTTTCCACCACCGATGGTCGAGAGTCCGAAGCGCTCACGCTCCTTGAGAATTTTGCCGATTACCGCTGCACGAGCGTCACCCGCCAGCGTGGCGTTAAGAAACCCGGGTCCGGCGATCTCCCAACGTTCGACGGCACTATCCTCCGGAATCTTGTCGAGAATCATCTGCGCGAGTTTTCTGGGATTCATCCGAGCGTGCCGTGCCATCACCATGGCAGCGTTGGCGGAGAAGTCACCATGCTTCTTATCACGCGGACGCTCGATCTGAATCGTCAACGCCGCTTCAGAGGGAATCACCCCCTCTTCTTGAAGGGCTTCCAGGGCACTCGTTACCAGCTTCCCTACCAAATCACGCATCCGAGACCCGCTCCTTTGAACAGCTTGATCATAATTATATATATGAAGGAAATCAGACATCCTGATTTCAGACACACACAAAAGGAGGCTATTTTATGGAACGGACGGCCAAGTTGCAAAGAACCTTCCGTTTCCTGTCGTCACGTTGCTTTAAACCGATCCTCAATGAATATGCCGCCCTTCTCACGAAGAAACTGGATATTTCACCCCGCCGTGTTATTTTATGGGGACATCAATTAACACACTATCCCTTGACTACACTGGAGAGGTATTCCGTGCCTTTTTCCTGGATTCACAACCCCCTCAGGGAACTCTCGGAGAGTGCACGTCTGGCTGCACTTGAACGCCAAACGCATCTAACCAAACCGAAAGGCTCACTGGGACAACTCGAAGAGCTTGCTGTTCGCCTTGCAGCCATGCAGGACGCACCAATTCCCAGTGCCGATCCGGCCAGAATCGTGGTTTTTGCAGCCGATCACGGAATCGCACAGGCGGAAGTCTCAGCCTACCCCCAATCTGTTACCGGTCAGATGATCCGCAACTTCACCTCGGGTGGCGCCGCTATTTCTGTTCTCTCCCGCCGTCTCGGGGCTGAACTCGAGGTGGTGGATATGGGCGTGTTGGAAGATCCCGGCCCCATGCCCGGACTCACCAACCGCCGCATCGGTTCCGGTAGCCGCGATTTTCGAAAAACGCCTGCCATGAATCACTCCGAACTGGCGGACGCCCTACGCGCTGGGCAAGACACCGTTCTACGCGCACGTCATGACGGTATGCGTGTTTTCATCGGCGGTGAGATGGGCATCGGCAACACCACCTCAGCTGCTGCGATCCTCTGCGCCCTGCTGGGTATCCCACCGGAAACTGTCGCAGGACCAGGCACAGGCATTGATGAGAAAGGAATGGTACGCAAGGCCCGGGCCATTCAAGATGGTCTCGACCACCATGTCCTTGATCTCAAATCTCCTCTGGAAATCCTGCGCATCCTGGGTGGGTATGAGATCGCCGCGCTCACCGGTGCCTATATCGCTTGTGCACAGGAGGGCATGACCGCCATCGTCGACGGCTTTATCTGCGGGGCAGCGGCTCTTGTGGCACAGACTATCCGCCCTCAACTTCGTGAGTGGCTGATCTACTCCCATCGATCATCCGAACCGGGCCACCTGCCGATTCTTCGCGCCTTGAATGCCACACCCCTTCTGCAACTGGATATGCGCCTGGGCGAAGCCAGCGGTGGTGCTGTTGCACTCTCCCTTGTTCAGATGGCGTGTGATCTCCACCGTGACATGGCGACGTTTCAGGATGCCGGTGTCAGTGGAAAAGAGTAGTCTCGACACACCTACCTGGATCTCTCTCCTACGCCACGGCACCCCCGAAGGCGGTAGCCGCTATAGGGGTTGGCAGGACGACCCTCTCAGTGCCCAAGGGTGGCAGGAGATGGCAGCGTCGGTGTCTCGACATGATCCGTGGCCACTGATCATCACGTCCCCCCTGTGCCGATGTGCCGATTTTGCGCACAGTATGGGCAAGGAGTGGCAGGCGGAAGTGATCGTTGAAACGAGGTTCAAGGAGTATTTCTTCGGAGAGTGGGAAGGGAAAACCGGGGAGGAACTCTATGCTGAAGATCGGCAACGGCTGGTCCGTTTCTGGGCGGATCCCTTAAACAATCCACCTCCGGGTGGAGAACACCTGGAACACCTCAATCATCGCGTTACAGCCGCCTGGAACGACATCATCAAATGCCACAAAGGTGAGCGTCTGCTCTGTGTCGTGCACTCCGGCATCATGAAAGCTCTGGTAGCTCATATCACCCTGACACCTTTGACTCACCTCTCTCGCTTGGTCTTCGATCACGCTGCCCTGGTTTCAATCCGTGTCGATGAGGTTTCTGGGCAGGAGATTCCCAAATTGCTTTTCTGACCCCACCTCATTCAAGACTAAAGTATCCTTTATAATTCATAAAGATACGATCAACCGCCAAATTAAATGCACTCACGATGCATTTTTATTCTTAAGTTCTCCGCACCTGAGCCGATAAGAGGAACAGGACACTAGTATCCTCTACTGTCCTGGCAACCGCTGTCTCTCGGGAGAATGACCATGGACGTACTCACCACCACCACCCAGGCCAGTGACCGCGCCTATCAACTTCAGATGCAAGGACCGGAGTCCCAAGTGGCCGCCTCCACCGAGCGTACTGAACAGGCCGAAGAGAACAATCAGCAGACACTGGAAGCCCCGGCACCGGCAAATCCTCCGGGTGTTGGCAACAATCTTGATGTCAGTGTCTGAACAAGAGTGTGCAGACAGTCACACGTTAGAGAGCACTGAACACACGAATTAAGAATGTCCATGATCATGGAAACAACCGGCCATGGATGCAGATATCCGTGGCCGTTTCTGCGCCTGTATTACTTCGCTGATCATTACCCTGTAGCCAGAAAACGGTCGTAGACCACAGCTCCCCAAAGCATGAGAACAACGAGTGATGTGAGCAGAACAGCAGCCGAGCCCATGTCCTTGGCTCGGCCGGCAAGGGGATGGTGTTCCGGACCGATGCGATCGACAACCGCTTCAATGGCAGAATTGAGCAACTCCACCGTCATCATCATGATCCATGACCCGATCAGCAGCACCTGTTGAACCACTGTCTCACCCAACCAGAGCCCACCGATCACCACCGGAACAAGCATCATCGTCTCTTGACGAAACGCCTCCTCCTCCCGCCAAGCGGCCCTGATTCCCTGCACGGAGTATCCACACGCATTGATTATTCTCTTGATCCCTTTATTTCCTGGTTTACCCATAAGTTACATCACTTCTCGAGAATTCGCATGAACGTGGCAGTTCGGGATCATATCCCCTATGGTATTGGGGAAACCGTCCCTTCTTGAGAAAATGGTCGGACAGGTCGACAACAGTTGAAGAGATCAGAAATCCCATGTGTACCGTTTTGACACAGACGTGATCGGCTCGACCGGGAATCACTGTCTCTGCAACGGAGACGGTGCCATCACTGGGTCGAGGCAATCCGGGAAGAAAGAGCCTGGATATACCAACACCCATGGAACCGGCGATAACACCCACGGAGCGACCTTCTGGCACCGTACGCTGCACCGAACCGTCCAATCCACCGGGAAAGCTCTTCCCCATCCATCGCCGACCAAAGGGCCACCGCAGCAATCGATGCGCTGTCCAACTCCCCATGAACGGAGAGCCGAGAGCTACGAGGTTTCCAACGTTGAGATCGGGATGCCTGCGCATCATCTCGACAGAGATCACCCCACCAAGACTGTGCGCAACGATAGAGGCGCCTTCCAGCTTCTGATCCCGGATGAATAGAGCCAGCAGGTCAGCATTCTCTGCCACCGTGGATCGGGTTGTACTGTAGTGGTGATTTCGCGTTGACCATCCACGTTGGCGCAGTTTACGGGCCATCCACTTCATCACCAGAGTCGGCATCCAGAGACCGTGAACCAGAATGATACTCCCTTTGCTTGACTCCACTGGCTTACCCCTCTCCAGGATGGGATTGATCGCCACAAACAGGCATGGAACCGCTATCCGGACTCTTCTCCAACCACGCTTGGATAGCGCGTGCCCGCTCCTCCACCTCCAGTGATTCCAACGAGAACACATCGGAAAGAAACGCATCGAGATTCTGATCCAATGCTCGATAGTGAGCACGCAGGGCCGGAACGTGTTTCGAATAGGTGACCGCAAGAACCACACGGGCATTATTCAATTCCGAAGCAAACCAACGATCGTAATGGATGCCATCCTTCCAGCGACTTCTCTCCTGTTCGTAGTTGTCCTTCATGCGGAGAAACACCCGCCTTTTCTCCTCTTCCAGGCGCTCAATATTGACATCAGAATTATAAAGTTTTTCGAGAGATAGACGCGTTTCTTCAACCAAATTCCTAAAAAACTTCTCCCGCTCGGCATCTTGGACATAGGCAGCAATTGCCCGGTGATTACCATGATGTATGAGCCAGCGACAGACGGCAATCTCCGCCAGAGCCGACGCCAACGACTCATTGAAAACCGTATCACCCGGTATATAGAGCAGTTCATGGGCCATCTCATGAAACATCAGCTCCGCCAACCGGGTGTCGCTCCAATGGATATAGGTATTGAGGAGAGGATCGTCAAACCAACCGAGGGTAGAATAGGCCTTGATTCCACCCACATGGACATCCAAGTCCCGCTGCCGCAGCACCTCGGCATAGGATTCTGCCCCCTGTTTCGAGAAATATCCACGATAGCTGAGACAACCTACCAGCGGGTAACACCAAGTGACCGGCGTCAAGGCATAGCGCGGAGCAGCCACCACACTCCACACCGCAAACGAACGCTTGAGGTCAGCATACTCCTTAAAGGAGCCGGAATTGGGAAAGCCGAGATGGGTAACCGCAAACCATCGGATATCACGAGCCACCGCAAGACGGAGCTTCAACCGTTCTGACGTATCAGGATCGTCAAGAAGTTCATCCACCGCCTGACGGCGCCATAAAACATCCACCTGCCCCTCGGTGGCCTGCCAAAGATAGCCAACCGATGAACAGCCCGACACTCCCAACAACAGAGGGATCAAGATCACTACTGAAAACCGCACGATACCACCCCTCGTGGTCATCCTCATACGCCTTAGGCGCATCCTCAATGAGCGACTTATAATCTCAGCAGAAACAGCATACAGTGCACGACTCTCTTGCGACATGGGAAGAGATCAGCCGGAAGAAATCTCTTCAGAAATCGGGACACCTGCCGATGAGAGGGCTATGGAACACCACTTTTCAGATATCGTCCGGGGTATTGCCGGTTGGTTTTCGGTGGTACTGCTTGTGGGCCCCATGGTGGCCGCTATGACACTGGGCGTGCGAACCCTTTCCCGATGGAGTCTCGATATGGGACTCCTGTGGCGACGTCACGCATTGGCAATCGTTTCGGAGAGAAAGCATGCCCAGGATTCTTTGCAACGGGAGTAACCATGCATCAACGAATGTGAAAGATCTCTGCAGACACGACAACGCACCCGTGATGGAAGGCATCAGGGTGGATAAAGGGTGCTCATTATGATGTGCAAGAAAATGCACGCGGCCTTGGTGATTGGAAACACTCCGTTCGAAACGGAAGGATTTCGACCCATTTCATAGTGTGCAGTGAGCCCCGGACATTCCCCAACATCCGGTTATTCTACATACCGATCGAAACCCTTCCGGCCGAACTTCCCCGGAAGTTATGCGACCCCGGTAGTCACCGGAGCCTCCACACGCAGATGTCGATTTCCAATGGAAATCGCATCATTGGATCTTGTGCAGCGATGAGACGTGCTTCACGCCTGCATCATCGCCCCACCGATCCAGCGTCTCTTCAGCCAGCTCTTCCACATAGCTTTCATCTATGCGGAGGTAGCGGGCCATAATATCTGTATCCCAATAGGGTTCTCCATCATCCGAATATCCCGTAGGGGCCGGAAGAGGACCATAGGTTTCTTCAAGAGTCTCGCGGAGCGCAGACTGGATGATGGGATCCTTGCTCTGGGCAACCCGACCCCACGCTTCGTTGTAGCCGGGTGAGTACGGCCCAGCCTCCAACACATCCAACGCTTGGCCCAATTCCGGATCTCTGCGTTTGCGTATCATATTTCTATTCCTTTTCCTCGATAGCATACCGGTAGTCCGGTGCTCTTTTCCCAAGCTATCAAGCAACCCCAATGCCAGATCTCTTAACGCACTGATTTACATAATATGACCCGTTTGAACAAAAAAAGAACCCGCACCTTGTGGTACGGGTTCTTCTATACGTCAGGAAAGAATTTCCCAGCCAGCGGCACCTTTTTCCCTACCGGTACGCGACGTGGTACTCCTTCTCTCTCAATCAGGTCGACAGCGTAAACATGCCGAACAGGAATGTGGCGGCTACCATACCGAACATCAGCACGGTGACTGCACTGCTCCACATTCCAACAAGATCCATTGACGGGTATTCGGGGCCCTTCAGCGAACCATGTCGCCCGGAACAGTGATTACCCTCGGATGAACACTCCACGATACGTCTCCTTCAATACTGCGTAGATTTGACCCGGTTGACACATCCTGTGACCGATTGGGCGGCGGGTCGACTTCACGACCGAATCGGCAGGCTCCCCCAGTAACCCTTCTGGGGAACTACGTCGTGGGAAAGAGCAACTGCAAAATCAGGACCACACAACGCATCAGGAAATTATCTCATAGACAACAACATGTTGAAAGACTCTTTTTACACATTATCCAACAATAATCTCCCAACCTCCCATTTTCATCATCTCCGCCCCCTGACCAATAATTAAGACAAATTCTAGGATAGAATATTTAACACACTAATTATCATACATATTTTTACATGCAAGCAACGCTTCATACTCAAGAGCACCACACTTGAAAACACCTCAACCCTACTCTCTCAGTGACTCAAAAAGCGTCACTGTTTCCTTGCATTGAGGAAAAAGAATTGACGCTCCAAGCGGAACTTTTGTCTCAATGCGCACTCACATTGACATTGAAGATTGTCAATCTCGCCGCGTCGAACTATCCTTTCCAACATCATCCTGTTTTTCAGATGTGGACAAGAAGGATGATCCAAACCTGTAACCGGCTGAGTCTTTATCATCAGGCTCAAGAGGCGTCGTCAAATCGAAACGGAGATGTTTATCATCCCCAACGTGTACAACGATCACTTATCTGAACTGGCCTCAGACGCGTCTTCCTCCGATACAAACACTCTGGCCAGCCCTTTTGCAACGCAAGGAGCGCCACAAACATGCTGACTCTGACTAATAACGCCACCTCCAAACTTGACGGACTGATCAAGGATGAGAACAACCCCAACCTGAAACTGAGAATTTTCGTTTCCGGCGGTGGCTGTTCCGGTTTTCAGTACGGTTTTACCTTTGACGAGAATCAGGATCCCAAGGATCTCGTCGTCGATGCCAGCGATACCGTTAAGGTGCTGGTGGATCCCATCTCCCTTAACTATCTGAAAGGTGCCGAGGTTGACTTCGTGGAAGACCTCTCCGGTGCCCAGTTCGTCATCAAGAACCCTAACGCCCAAAGCAGCTGTGGTTGCGGCAACTCTTTCACGCCGGATACCGGTGGTGGTGGTTGCGCCCACTCCTGATCTT
>JADGBX010000076.1 GCA_015231265.1 Magnetococcales bacterium
TTTGCGGATCCTTGAGCCATGACTCCATCCACTCTTCCAGGTTCTCCGGCAGATTGGCGAAGAGGCCGTTCTGAACCCCCCTGTTGAGCAAGTCGGCAAAGGGGGTGCCGGAGATGACCGAATCGGAGAGTTGGCCATTCAGCTCAAGAAAAGGGGCGTTCCAGACCTTGAGCCGTTTGTCAGCATCCAGAATAGCAAATCCATCCTGAATCGATTCAATTGAGAGCTTGAGCAACTGGTCGCTTCTCTCCTTCTCCT
This sequence comes from Magnetococcales bacterium, assembly GCA_015231265.1. GTDB lineage: Bacteria > Pseudomonadota > Magnetococcia > Magnetococcales > JADGBX01 > JADGBX01. The sequence goes on from JADGBX010000076.1 coordinate 259, forward strand.
CTCTGGCAATGCGTGCCTGCCTCTCCATCTCCTTCTGCTTGGAGATGTCTCGCGAAACACCCACATAGTGTTTGATGGTCCCTGTTTCATCATAGAGTGGGGAGATGGTGCTTCCCGCCCAGTAGAGGGAGCCGTCCTTGCGTCTGTTGCGAAATTCGCCGCGCCAGATTTTACCGGATTGGATCCGCTTCCACAGTTTGGCACTTCTCCCCTTTGGTCCCGTACCGGCATTGAGAAGGCTGATGTTGCGTCCCACAACCTCGTCAGAGTTGTAGCCGGTCAATGTTGAGAACATCTCGTTTATATATTCGATCTCTCCAGCAGGATCGGTGAGGACCACTGCATTGGGGTTTTTCTCCACCACACTGGAGAGTTTTAGGAGTTCTGCTTCCCGTTCTTTCTCTTTTGTCAGATCGCGCAACAGACCTATGAAGATGATCTCGTTGTTGATGCGCAATTCACTGATGGAGGCGTAGACGGGAAACAGAGTCCCGTTCTTACGGATGGCGTTCACTTCGGCGCCACCGCCGACGATCCGCGGGATTCCTGTTTCAAGATACCTGCGGATATACTCTTCATGTCGGCTGCGGTGGGGTTCCGGCATCAATATTTTAACATTGGAGCCGATCACCTCCTCAGCGGCATACCCAAACAGTTTCGTGGCCGCTTGATTGAAGGATTCTATGATTCCATGGTGGTTGATGGTGATGATGCCATCGACGGTATTATCCAGAATCAGGCGCAGGCGTGCCTCCTGTTCCTGCACCTCTTTTTCCATCTGTTTCCGGGTTGAGATATCGCGGATGATGCCTGTAAAGAAGCGCTCTTCACCAATGTGGCCCTGCGCCACTGCAAGATCGAGGGGGAAGGTGGAGCCGTCCTTGCGTTTGCCGATCACCTCCCGGCCAGTGGTTCCAAGGATCTTGCCATGGCCGGAAGAGAGGTAGTTGTGAAGATAGGAGTCGTGCTTGGAATGGAACGGCTCCGGCATGAGCATCTTGACATTGTGACCGATAACCTCTTCAGCGGAATAGCCGAATATCCTCTCGGCCGATGGGCTGAAACCGGACACTCTTCCCCGAGTGTCAATCACGATGATGCCATCGATCACGGTGTCTAGAACGGTACGCAGACGTTCATTGCGCTCTTCCGTCTCTTGTTGACTCCTGGAAACATCTCGTGCCATCTCGTCGAAGGAGCGGGCCAGAACACCGATCTCATCATGTTGCTGTAGCGGCAGGTCGACCAATGCCTTGTTTGCGGCGAAGGCGCGGACCGCATGAGTCATCTGCTTCAGTGGTTTTGTCAGATGCCGGGTAACGATCCACACAAGGATCAGTCCCAAGACAAGTAGAATCAAACTGGTGGTCAGCGTGTTTTTACGAATGACCCGGAGTTCATCCAGCACGGTTGCCCTGGGCTGTTCCATGATCAATCCCAGCAAGTGATCCTGTTGGCCGGGAAAGAGAGGAAAACGTGAGATGACGCGAACATGGTTCTCTGCCTCAAGAATAATTTGCCCCTTCTGCTCGGAGTGCTCGTCCAGGCTCTGATACGAGCGGTACCACTCCGGGTGGGCTGTCTGCAAACGGTGTGATGAGCCGAACTCGAAGGCAAAAGCCAATCCGGGATCAGGGTGGATTAGAAAGTCCCCCTGATGATTGGTCATGTAGAGTTTCCCCGGTTGGGAGACTGCTTTCTTCAAAGAGGTGAAGTCGTGGGTAAGGTCGACGTTGATCACCACGATTCCGAAAGGCTCTCCCACAGTGGAGTGGACGGGGCTGGCGATACGTAGCGTTGGTATATGGGGTTCGGAGATCCGGCCCTGCTCCCGATTGAGGTTGATCCGGGAGAAATAGATCGATCCCGGTGGTAAGGCAATCGCCTCCTTGAAGTAGTCCCGATCCCCCTTGGACTGCAACTGGTTTGACGAGACCACCACCACACTGTCTTGCACCCGATGCGCCCGCACGATCTCCCGACCATTGTTCTTGGCTCCGATGAAACGTGCCTGGAAATAGTTTGGGTGGGAGGTGAGAAACGTCTCGAAGATACTCTGTAACCGCTCGATCCAGAACTGGGTCGTGCTGCCGTCCACAGGGTCGATGCCATTGCCGTGGAGCGCACGCATGATGCCATGAATAGGCGGCGTGTTCGCAAGAAACCCGACATCCTGCTGATACTCGACGATGCGGTTTTGAAACAGTCTGCCGTGAATATCCGCTTCCTCGCCCAGTTCGTTGAGGATCTTCTTCGTCAACAGTTCCGAGCTGTGATGAAAGACGAGATAGCCCTCAATGCCAACCACAACAAGATTGAGAAACGCAAAGAGAAGCACCATCCTGGTGGTGATTCCCCATCGTTTGATCGTACGCCACATAGACGTGTCCTCTGAGTAGAGTTCGTGTTTCTGCACGGTGTCAGAGCGCAGGACCCATCTCTTAGCTGGATGGGTTCGTGCGTGACCGATACTTCGTGTTGGTGTTCATACCTTGAGCGTCTGTTTCACCACCTGTTTCAACTGATCGAGCACAACTGGCTTGTTGAAAACAACAACGTCGGATGGAAGCCCTCCCCGTTTTTCAATCTCCTCTTGTGACAGAATGGTAATGACCATGATCTTGAGATCATGGAGATCTTTATGGTTACGCAGCGACTGGATCATTTCGAAGCCATCCATTCCAGGCATGGCCAGATCGGTGATGATCAGGGATGGTTTCTCCCGCCCAATCTCAATCAGGGCATCGAAACCGTTGGTTGCTGTGTTAACCCGGACGGGAAGTTTCCAGGAGACGATGTTGAAGGCGTAGATCTCCAACAACTCCGCCTGATCCTCGACGATCAGGATGGAGGGTTTCTGTTTGACCGGCTGTTCCGGGGCAGGGAGCTTCTCTTCCCGGCGGCTGAGTATCTCCTGCACCGAACTGAGATAGATTCTGCTTTTCCCGCCTTCGGTTCGCCATGCCTTGATCGTTCCGTTCTCCACCCAACGACTGACGGTACGGCTGGAGATCTTGAGCAATCTGGCCGCCGCCGCCTGTGTCACAAATGAATCCTTACTATCCCCTGAATCACCCATTGCCATCTCACGCACTGTATTTGATGGTAGCAGACTCTCTTCGGTCCACTTTTTTCTTGGGATGCAGAACCTCATCGGAAGACGGACTCCGCACCAAAATATGACTAACAAGACAAACACGTCTAATCTGCCATGACAACAAGTAACGGTCAAGCCCTTTTCATCACACAACGCAATCTCTATTATTCAAAGGAATAATATTGAGTCACTCTTCCTGCATGCCGCTTGACAGAGGCGATACATCATGTCATGTTTTTCATGTTTTTCATGATTGACTCATATTCAGGCCAGATGCATGATCCCTGGACAGACTGGTCGATCTCTTCAAAGTTGATAACATCGTGGACATTCACACCTTGCAGGTGGATCACCATGCGCTCCGATTCTGAATCCGAAGTCTTCGACACATCGAGCGTCCTACGGCGCTGGCTCATACTCCTGATCCCTCTTGTACTCTTCGTGGTCTCTCTGACCGCTTCCCAAGGTTATGCTCAACAGCCTCCCAACCCCTTCGATCTGACGGCGGATGAGCTAACATGGTTGCAGAAACACCCCACCATCCGCATCGGCGTCGATGCCTCCTATGCCCCCTACAGCTTTCGCGATGAGGATGGGCACTACCGGGGCATCGCCATGGAGTATGTGGACTACCTTGAGAAAGCGTTGAACCTCTCTCTTGAGGTGGTGCCGGATCTGAAATGGCCGGAGATCGTTGACGGTGTGAAGGGGCGGGATCTCGACGTGGTGATCACCATGAGCCACCGTCCGGAACGGGAAGCCTTTGTCAACTTCACGGAGATCTATCTGCCCACCCCCCTGGTGATCATGCAGAGAGAGGGTGAGAATACCATTCAGACCGAATCCGACTTGGCCGGGCGCACGGTAGCTCTGGTCAAGGAGTACGGTTCCAGTGCTCGTGTTCTGGAACGCTATCCGGATGTGCAACCGATCACGGTGGAGACGGCACGAGAGGGACTTTTAGCCGTCGCGACCGGCAAGGCGGATGCCTATGTCGGCGTGTTGGGAATCAACCTCTACGTTGCCCAGCAGAACGGCATTCTTAACCTGGAGGTGGCCGCCCTGTTCGGTGAGGGATTGAACGGCCAGCGTTACGGAGTCCGGAAGGATTGGCCACAACTGGCCGGGATTCTGGACAAAGTGCTCAGCAAGATCCCGGAGACGGAGAAGATCGCTCTCTTTGCACCGTGGTTACCGGCCAAAGCGATGCAGTTGCCTGCCGGAAAGAGTGCCATCCACCTCCCCACGCTGACCGGGGAACAAAAACAGTGGCTACTGGATCACCCCACGATCCGGGTTGGAATCAATCGGTCATGGCCACCGATGGATTTTGTCGATGCCTCCGGTCGGGCCAACGGAATCGGAGTCGATTTCATCCAGACGCTGAACCAGCGTCTAGGTGATAGATTGACCATTGTTCCAGGAACCTGGAAAGAGATCTACAGCGGTGTCCAAAGAGGTGAGTTGGACGCTCTGATGGATATCACGCCCCGCCCCGACCGTGAAGAGCTGTTCAACTTCACCACCCCCTATATTCAAGTTCCGCACACCATCTTTTCCCGAAAGGATAACCCGTATGCCGGAACAGTGGCCGGACTCACCGGTCGAACCGTTGCGGTGGAGAAAGGTTTCTATATCGTTCAGGTCCTGAAGCAGGAGTACCCAACTCTTACAGTGGCCGAACACCCGTCCACGGAAGCAGCACTACAGGCGGTCTCAAAAGGGGAAGCGGATGCCTACATTGGCAATCGCGCCGTGGCACACCATCTGATCCGCGAGAGCCTGATCGGCAATCTGGTGGAACACGACACCTTTGCCGGCACCTCCTCCATCAACGCCATCGGCGTGCGCAAAGAGTGGCCCATCCTGCGCGATATTCTCCAGGAAGCCTTAAACGACATCTCCCAACGCGAACGCAGCCAGATTCTGGAAAACTGGGTGGGAAGTCGGGTGCAGAAACGGCCACCGCTGAAGTTGACCGGTGAGGAGCGGAGCTGGATCCGGAACCATCCGGTGATCCGAGTTGCTGCCGACCCCGATTTTGCCCCCATCGAATCCCGTCAAGAGTCCGGTGAGTTCAGAGGGGTGGCCTGGGACTATCTGTCGGCTCTATCGGAGATTCTCGGGCTCACCTTCAAGGCGGTGGATAATCGGAACTGGCCTCAACTCATCACCGATGTGCAAGAACGTCGTGTCGACATGTTCTCTGCAGCTGTTGCCACCAAGGAGCGCTCTGCCTATACCACGTTTACCACATCCTATCTCTCTCTGCCGACGGTGATCTTCACCCGCACGGGAGCGCCGTTTATCGAAGAGATGAACAAGCTGGACGGCAAGCGAATCGCCGTGGTCAAAGGGTTCTGGTTGGAGGAGGTGCTACGTGACAACCACCCCGGCCTGATTCAGGTTCCTGCCCGGAGTGTCGAGGATGCGCTGCTGCAAGTGACCAAGGGCCAGGTGGATGCTTACATCGACTCCCTGATCACGGCCGGTCACTACATACAGGAGGCAGGTTTTTCCGACATACAGGTCTCCGGTCACACGCCGTACAGACTGGACCTCTCCATGGGTGCCCGCAGTGACTGGCCGATGTTGAAACAGCTGCTGGAGAAGGGCATCCAACACATGGAGGGAGCAGAACGCAGAGAGATCCTGGGCAAGTGGTCGGCGGTGACGGTAAAAAAAGCGACCGATTTCGGCCTTGTGATCAAGGTGGCCTTGGTGGCCGGAATGCTGGTTTTGATCTTTCTAATCTGGAACTGGAGCCTGCGTCGTCAGATCCATGAACGGATCAAAGCCGAGCACGAAAGCCGCAAGCTACTCAGCGCCGTGGAACAGAGCCCCGTTGCGGTCGTCATCACCGATACCGACGGTGTTATCGAATATATCAACCCCTCCTTCACCTCCACATCCGGCTACACCTTCAAACAGGCGGTCGGCAGGAATACCAGCCTGCTTAAGTCGGGGGAGACTCCACACACTGTCTATCAAGATCTCTGGAGCACGATTCTGAGCGGCGATGTCTGGACAGGAGAACTCCGGAATAAAAAACAGGATGGCACCCTCTACTGGGAGATGGTGACCATCGCCCCGATTCGCAATGAACAGGGGGAGACCACCAACTACATCGCCGTGAAAGAGGATATCACCCAACGCAAACAGGACGAAGAGGCGCTTCAGCGGATCAGCATACGGCTCAAGATGGCCCTGAAAGGGGGCAACCTGGGTCTCTGGGACGCCGACTTCGTCAAGAACGAGACGGTGGTCAACTCCAGTTGGTTCGAGATCATGGGGATGGAACAGCGGGACTCCATGGTCCTGCCGCTCACCGCATGGATGGAGACGATTCACCCGGAGGATCAAGCCCATGTTCGCCAAAAAGGCGAGGCGTTCCGGGACGGAAAGCAGGATACCTACAATGTGGAGTTCCGCGTGATCAAGAGCGGCGCTCAGCACTGGGTCGTCACCAAAGGGGACATATTCTCCAGAGATGAGGATGGGAGACCGATTCGCATGGTGGGAACGGTCGAAGACATCACCAACCGCAAACAGGTGGAGCGCGAGCTGTTTGAAGCGAAACAGGAGGCGGATCGGGCCAACAAGGCCAAATCCAACTTCCTGGCCAACATGAGCCATGAGATCCGCACGCCGCTCAATGCCATCATCAATCTCACCCATCTTGTCCTGGAGACCGAGCTTGAGTCGCGTCAACAGGACTATCTGGTCAAGGTCGAGACCGCCGGCAGTGCGCTGCTGGGGTTGATCAACGACATTCTCGATGTTTCCAAGATCGAAGCCGATGGTCTGGAGCTGGAAAGTGCGCCGTTCAACTTCGAGCTGGTGTTGGAAAATCTGGCCAATATCATCAATATCCGGGCTGACCAGAAGCAGATCGAAATCCACTACAACATCGACCCGTCCATTCCGCGCAGTCTGATAGGTGATGCGCTGCGGCTGCAACAGGTGTTGATCAACCTGATGACCAACGCCATTAAGTTCACCCATGAAGGGACGATCCGTCTCTCTGCCGAGCTGGTCTCCGTGCAGGCGGAGAAAGTTGAAATCGCCTTTGCAGTCAAGGACGAAGGGATCGGCATTCCGGAAGAGACGCTGTCGCAACTCTTCACGCCCTTTACCCAGGCCGATACATCCACCACCCGGAAATATGGTGGCACCGGGCTGGGTTTGACTATCTGCCGCCGGTTGGTGGAGATGATGGAGGGGGCCATCACGGTCGAAAGCCGTGTCGGTGACGGCTCCACCTTCTCGTTCAACGCCGTGTTGGAACTCAATCGGGAAGAGCGGCGTCAGAAGATCATGGCCCCCTACGGCATGCGGGGGCTGCCCGTTCTTCTGGTGGACGACAGCCCTCTCTCCCTGGAGGTGATGTCCCGTATCTGCCGAGGACTTGATCTGGAGGTGACCACCGCCCGGAGCGCCGCAGAGGCGGAACAGTTGATGACGCAGGCACTGGAATCGGGAACGCCCTTCCGAATTGTCATTCTGGACTGGTATATGCCGGACGTCGACGGCATCGAGCTGTCCAAACGTCTGCGCACGATGGTTGGTGTGCAACCACTGGGTCTGGTGCTGCTCACGGCGCACCACGTGGAGAAGCTGTCCGAACTGCGCAGCGGCACCTCACTGGATGCCTTTCTCTTCAAGCCGGTGACCCCGTCACTGCTTCTGGAAACCGTGATCAATGTCGTTGATTTTCATGACCCGAGGGGTGTTGCCCATCGACCCAGCCGTCAGGGAGCCGGGGGGGAGAAGACAGCGTTGCAGGGGCGGATTCTCCTGGTGGAGGACAATGAGATCAATCGGGAAATCGCGGTTGAACTCCTGAAACGTCAAGGACTCACTGTTGTTGAGGCGGAACATGGTGGTATTGCGCTCGAACTCATCGAGAGCCAGGGGATTGATGCCTTCGATCTGGTCTTGATGGATATCCAGATGCCGGAGATGGATGGATTGGAGGCGTGTCGTCGTATCCGTTTAAGAGAGGATGGGGACAAGATTCCCATCATTGCCATGACCGCCCACGCCATGGCTGGAGATCGGGAGAAGAGCCTCGACGCCGGCATGAACGACCATATCGCCAAGCCGGTTGTCCCCAGAGAGCTCTATGCCAGTCTTGGGCAGTGGTTGGAACCATCAGAGGGATCGGTAGATGCTATCACTCTGCAACAACAGACTCCTCAAGAGTTGCAGAGCACGCCCAACGCATCCGACTCCTTACCGGGAACAGCGATCGATCACACTGTCGATTCCGGCGCGTCGTTCACAACCGCAGAAGACGCTGGTTTGATTGAGTGGTCTCGGGGACTGAGAACTGTCGGAGGTGATATGGCCCTCTACGAACGTATCCTCGGCAAGTTCATTCAAAATCAGGAAGAGTCCATCCAGCAGATGGACGCGGCCCTTGAAACCGGAGATCTGGAGACCATGGTACGGAACGCCCACACCGTGAAGGGGGTCTCGGCGACAATCGGTGCCATCACTCTGTCGGAACAGGCCGCCCGGTTGGAACAGTTGAGTATTCACGCGACAAAACAAGATGTGCCCGACCGTAACGAAATGGCCACCCAGTTGGAATCGGTGACCAAATCGTTTGAGCAGGTGTGTGCTGTGATTCACGATCGTCTCTCGTCGACCACCCCGCTCCACCCCGACGGTCAAGAGCGAAACCAACAGGTTGAATCCTACGATGTTGAAAAGGTGCAGGCGCTTGTAGAAAAGGCTATTGCGTTGTTGGAAGTGTTCGATACCGATGTTGAATCCGTTCTCAATATCTTGGAGCCGATCGTACAAGGCACCCCGCATGAAGAGACGGTAGTGCGCATCAATAATGCACTGGAAACCTATGATTATGAGACAGCCCTGGAAATTTTCAAACAGTGGCACGGAGGTGAGTAGCCTGCCCCTTTTCGGGTTCATTGAGGACACGCTCTAACCATCACTCGCATCAAACGGCCCAATAATCTCAACTCCTAGATGCGGCTGCAGTTTGGGTGCCTCAGGCAAGAGTGTCTGTTATTGACAGGACACCTCACTTCTCCAGGGGTGCATCATCCCGGACATGCAGGGTCCAATTGGTATACCGGGACTGGCCATGGGCTTCCCTCCATTCTGACCTGCACCGCCTCCATGCAGTTCTAAGGACCGTTTAACGGGTGCTTCTAGATCGTCTGACCCACCACTGTGACATCATCGAGGCTGGAAACGAAAGCTGGAGGATGAAACAACGGAGATGATTTTTTCGTGCCTACCGGGGGTCAAATTTCGATGCCGATTGACATTCGGGACTCGACATATAGGCATGGTGTCAGGCCACAAAGCGTTTCTGGCCTACGTTTCTTTCAGTGATCCGACTATTGCCGTTCGCATCAAAACGGTGATGACAGAGGACCCGTTCCTCGGGAAGAACACCGTTTCAACGCAGCAGTCGGATGAACGCCTCCACTACCTTGTTGTTCAAATTGGCGCGGGTGCGGGCGATCCACAGGGTGCGCATGATGCGTAGGCCATGAATCTTCAGGTGATAAAGGGAAGCGTTGCTCAACGACTCGTCGACAGCAAAACGGGGAAGGAAGCTGACGTGGCTTCCGCGGTTGATCATCTCGATGATGGTATCGGTAGAACCCACCTCCATGTCGATGCAAAGGTGACGAATACCTACGTCGCCAAGCGCCTTATCGAGGACAGTGCGCAGAGCGGAGTTCGGCTCCCGGAGCACGTAGCGAAGCTGCTCCAATCGGTCGAGTGGAATCATTCCTTTTCCCCACAGGGGATGACCACGACCGCACACCAGCAACAGTTCGTCGTCGAGCCACTTCTGAACCAGGATCTCCGGGTTGTCGGGAGCCTGCTCCAGAAGGGCCAGATCGGCCAAGCCTGTACTCAGTCGGGTCTGGATGCGACGGGTGTATCCCATGCGACTTTCGATTTGGTACTCCGGATGGGCATCGTTGAACTGCAGTAACAGGTCGGGCAGCAGATGCTCGCCAATCGCCGTGTTGACTTCCAGACGCAACCGGTTTCGCCCCTCTCGCAGGAATGAAAGGTCATCCAACAGCAGAGACTGATGATCAAGCACCAACCGAGCGAAAGCGTAGACCCGCTCCCCTGCTGCGGTCAGTTCCAGCTTTCTGCCCTTGCGCTGCATCAGGGTGATGCCATAGCTCTCATCCAAGGAGCGCAGTCGTTTGGTGACGGCGGGTTGGCCCACATGCATGCGCACCCCCGCCTCTTCGACACCGCCCTGTTCCACCACCGCGCGCAGAGTGGCTAGAGCCTTCATATTTGGGAGGCTAAAGTATTCCATTCAGGAATATTAGCAAATACAGATTCATTTGAATATCCTTCGAAAGTGCCTCAGAGTAACTCACTCTATAGGAATCACCGTTATCGTCAATCAACCAAACACAGGCTTTTCTTTCATGTCCATGCAGAAGTTTCCGATCCGTCTTATCGTCAGCGGCCTGCTCTTCGCTCTCCTGGCTGTCTATACCGCCACGGTGGTCCCCAGCATCGAAATCGGCTGGGTGATGGCCATTCTGATTTTGACGATCTACCTCTTTTCGTTCGAAGTCGTCGAGGTGGATGAAGCAGCCGTCAGCATCATGGTGGTGCTGGGGCTCTCATCTCTGTTTGCCCCGATTATGGGATTGAAAGAGGGGCTGGTGGACAATCAGAATCTCTTCAACGGCTTTGCTTCCAACGCGGTGATCTCCATCATTGCGGTCATGATCATTGGAGCCGGGTTGGATAAAACCGGATTGATGAGTCGGATGGCGACGCTGATTCTCAAGGTGGGCGGAACATCTGAAAACAGGGTCATCCCGATCATCTCCAGCACAGTCGGGATCATCTCCAGCTTCATGCAGAATGTGGGCGCTGCAGCCCTGTTCATTCCTGTGGTCAGTCGAATTTCAGCGCGTAGCGGCCTGCCGATGTCGCGCCTGCTGATGCCCATGGGGTTCTGTGCCATTCTAGGTGGCACGGTGACCATGGTTGGCTCCAGTCCCTTGATTCTTCTCAACGACCTCATTCTCAACTCCAACGCCGCCCTGCCGCCCGAACAGCAGATGAAGACCTGGTCGCTCTTCTCCGTGACACCGATCGGGTTGGCACTGGTGGCTACTGGAATCATCTACTTCATCCTTGCCGGTCGGTTCGTTCTTCCCACGACCGGGGGCAAAGGCGCCTCTCCCATCAGCACTATGGCCTATTTCCAGGAGGTTTACGGACTGGACTACGTGCTCAATGAGATCCATCTGCCTGCAGGCAGCAGGATGGATGGTTGCACGCTCTTCGATGTGGAGCACGATGAAAACAAACACCGTGTCCGGGTCATTGCCAGCACTCGTCTGACCGGTGAGGTGGTGATGAGCCATAACGGTCTGTCGCGAGATTTTCTCATCAAGGACGGCATGGTTCTGGGTGTCATGGGATCTCGGAAGGAGCTCGAGGATTGGGCCCAGCACTGGGGTGGAAAGATTCGGTCCGATCTGAGCACCTTCGTGGATGCCCTCTCCACCGTGAAGTCCGGTATCGCAGAGGTGGTGATTCCCCCGGGATCTGATCTGATCGGCAAAAGCGCCCGTGATGTGTGGATGCGCAAGACCAAAGGGCTCTCGATGGTCGGCTTACACCGCAACGGGGTAACTCTGCAGGAGGGTGACGGCATCCGCGCCATGCCCCTGCAAGCGGGTGACACGTTGGTCGTGCACACCAGTTGGGAAAATCTGGCCCGTTTGGAAAAGGATCCCAACGTTGTCGTGGTCACCTCCGAGTATCCCAAAGAGGAGCTGCGTCCTCACAAGGTGGTCCATGCTGGTGTGTTCTTCTCCGTGGCCTTGAGCATGGTGCTGTTCACTGATCTCAGGCTCTCGGTGTCGCTACTCACCGGAGCGATTGGAATGGTGCTGTCACGTGTGTTGACCATCGAAGAGGCCTATCGTGCAGTCAGTTGGAAAACAGTTTTCCTGCTGGCCAGCCTGATTCCATTAGGGGCTGCTGTTGAGAGTTCTGGCACCGCTCGTTGGATCGCAGACCAGGTTCTTGCCGTTCTGGGGAGTGGTACGCCTGTCTGGGTTCTGCAACTGGCCATCGCAGTGTTGGCCACCTTTTTCACCTTGGTCATGTCCAATGTGGGAGCCACCGTTCTACTGGTCCCTCTTGCAGTGAATATCGCCGTGGGTGCCGGTGCCGATCCGGCGGTTTTTGCCCTGACGGTGGCCATCGCTACATCCAACTCATTCTTGATTCCCACGCATCAGGTGAACGCTTTGATCATGGGGCCTGCCGGGTATAGAGTGCCCGATTTCATGAAGGCAGGTGGCGTAATGACCGTGCTGTTCCTGGTGGTAATGATGGTCATGATGAATCTT
>JADGBX010000077.1 GCA_015231265.1 Magnetococcales bacterium
TGGAGAGCGGCACCTCCCCGGATCGCGTTCTGGTGTGGCTGCTGGAGGAGTCCGGCTACATGGCCGCCATGAAAAAGGGAGAGCGGGCCGAGGACAAGGACGAAAACCTCCGCGAACTCGAAGATCTGCTCAGTCGGGAAACCGATGTCACTGCCTTTCTGGAACAGGTGGCTCTGGTCTCCGACACCATGGAGAGTCAGCGCCAGGGAGTTGTGGACAACAGCGTGATCATCTCCACCCTGCACGCGGCCAAGGGGTTGGAGTTCCCGGTGGTGTTTCTCGTCGGCATGGAGGAGGATCTTCTCCCCCACAAACTGGCCAAGGACGAAGGCTCTGCCGGTATTGAGGAGGAGCGACGCCTCGCCTATGTGGGCATGACGCGCGCCCGCGAACACCTCTATTTGACGCACGCCCGGCGTCGCTTCGTCTTTCGTAGGATGGAGTCCACCACGCCTTCTCGATTCCTCGGGGAGATCCCCGACGAGGCTTTGGAGCGCAAACAGATCACCCTCACCGTGCGCCGCGGCGTCAGCAACCGTTTCTCGTCACGGTTCGGACGCCGGTAATGTGACGGTGTCACATATTCAACACCCGCCCACTGTTGATGCAAAAGAATAAACAGCCGAAAATGGTAAATTCCTCTTTAAGTCGCACCATTTGCGCCATTCAACCCCGAACAATTATACGGACATCACTTAATTATATGGTTGTTTTTGGTGCATTCGCCGTGATTGTGCAAAAGTTTCTGTGGTAAAGTACGCCGCTGGGTCTGCTGATTGAGACGAGCACGGGGGTTGAATCCGCTCCTCTTGGCAAGTGAATGCAGATCCGCTGACTTCCGTTCCTGTCCTCTCAACCAAGGAACTAGATTCAGACAGGTAACGGCGTGTAGATAGTGTTTAGTCTGATCGATGGAAAGACGGTTATCCGTTCGCAAGAACCGTCAAGAATCCCGACACCGGGCACAATAGACGACCCGACGTCATAATGGGGTGTTAAAATAAGAAGGCTGAAAGGCTGGTTTCATCGTGTTGAAATTTAACATATACCGCAAAGGTAACTCAGAGTTTGCGGTAGGCAGTGTTCATAACGGTCCGATTGTTGCAGAAAGCCGGTCAACGAGAAGAAGGACGCGTCGCAAAGCGTCCGGGAAAGGACTCTTGACTGTGCGAGGACGTATGATAACCGGACCGAACTCACTTAAACGAAATCCCTACCGGTTGACTTCATCACTGGAGATGTCGCGGCAACGCCCCGACTCGCCAGTCGCGAAGCGCCGCCGGCTGGTGCGTTACGGCAGCACCATTCTGGGTGTGCTGGCTACTGCCCTGGTGGTAACCTATCAGGTGCTTGATGCCGACACCGGGCTGGGCAACGCCAATGAGTATGTCGATATGGTCATGGCGGGCCCTTCCGATACTGCCGTGATGCGCGCAAGCTCTTTGACGCCTCACCAGAAGAGCGCAACGCCGACACTGATGGCCAGCCTGGGCAACACTACATCCAGAGCCCCTGAACCGGTCACTCCGGAGAGCGAGCAGGTCTCCACCGGCGCAGGCATGGGGCCGAGAACCGTCATGGGGCGCGTGCGTCGCGGTGACACCTTCTCGAAGATGATGCGTCGCTATCAGGTTCCTCTCAAGACCGCTCTTGACGTGGCCAACGCTTCGAAATCGGTTTTCGACGTCGCCAGAAAGATCAAACCGGGCAGGCAGGTTCTGCTCTCGTTTGACGGCTCCGATCGTCTGACCGAGATGACCTATCTGAATGACAAGAACCGCACGCTGGTGGTCTCCCGCCGGGAAGATGGCCGTTTCAAGGCCCGCATGAATGACAGGGAACGCTCCGGCAAACCCGATGGTGAAGCAGCACCCGTCGTTGCCGCTGCTCCGACCCCGACGTCACAGACAACGGTGAAGAGCGCTGCGAATATGACACCGCCCAGCTCACCGACTGTGGCCTACTTCGGCAAGGGTGGAAGCTCTGCACTGCCCATGCGGGTAAACATTGCTCCGCGCAAAACCGCGACGGCTGCGGCCTCCTCCAAGAACACGCCGGTGAGCGCAGCCGCTCCCAAGCGTGCGGCCAAGTCGCAACCGACCCGTCCGCCCATGCCCACCGTGGCAGCCCTGCCGGTCAAGAGCCGTGCGGTCCGGAGAGTCAGCCCCAAAGCCGTCGCCACAAAGAAAGCAACGGAGCCGCGTCGCTCCACCACTCGTCTGGCCAGCCGCCGCGATGGCAAGCTGGATCGCAGCAAAAACAGAGCCTACCGCCCAGCCGGTCACATGCGGGAAGCTGTGGTTCGCCCCGGCGACAATCTGACCCAGCTTCTGCAACGTGAGAACGTCTCTCACGTCACCTCCATGAAAGTGGCGCGTGACTCCAAGAAGACCTTCAATCTGGCCAGACAGCTCAAACCGGGCCGCAAGCTCCAGTTGGCCTTTGACAACAGTGGGCTCCTGGTAGGACTGCGCTACCCTCTCGGCGACGACCGCACCTTCTGGATGGATCGCGCCAACAGCGACAGCCCGTTCAAGACCGGCTTCGAAGCCAAAGACTACAACGCCCGCGTCAATGTCGTAACCGGCGTTATCAACGGCTCCCTTTTCGAAGCAGGACGCAAGGCCGGACTCTCCCGCAACCTGATGGCCAATCTGGCCAACCTGTTTGAGTGGGATGTGGACTTTGCCCGTGATATTCGGACCGGTGATCGCTTCACGGTTCTCTTTGAGGAGCTCTCCGACGGCGTCAAGACCAAGCAGGGCAACATCCTGGCTGCCGAGTTCATCAACCAGGGACGCACCTATCGGGTAGTTCGCTACACCGACCCCAAGGGCAACTCCGGTTACTTCGACGACCGTGGACGCAAC
Organism: Magnetococcales bacterium; assembly: GCA_015231265.1. GTDB lineage: Bacteria > Pseudomonadota > Magnetococcia > Magnetococcales > JADGBX01 > JADGBX01. The sequence goes on from JADGBX010000077.1 coordinate 2,871, forward strand.
ATCCAGAAGATGTTCATCCGCGCTCCCGTGGACTACACCCGCATCTCATCGCGGTTCTCTCTGCGGCGCAAACATCCGGTCTTCGGATTCACCCGCGCTCATAAGGGTGTGGACTACGCCGCCCCCACCGGCACCCCCATTCGGGCAGCTGGCGACGGCAAAGTGGTGTGGAGAGGTCGTAAGGGTGGTTTCGGCAATCTGGTGATGATCCGCCACAACTCCAAATACACCACCGCCTACGCTCACATGAGCCGCTACAACCGCAAGGTGAAACGGGGCACCCGCGTCAAACAGGGACAGGTGATCGGCTATGTGGGCATGACCGGTGCCGCTACCGGCCCCCATCTGCACTACGAAGTGCGCATCCATGGTCGTCAGGTCAATCCGCTGACTGCCAAGCTGCCGTCGTCGCAACCGATTGCCCGTCGCTATTTGGCCGACTTCCGGAGCAAATCCAGAAAGGTTCTGGATCGACTCGACGCGGTGAAACGCACCCAGGTGGCTTCACTCTCCAAGCGCCACCGCAACCGCTGATTCGGTTCGAGCTGATTTGAAGATACACACGTTAAGTTAGACGCAGCCCAACGCATCGGGCTGCGTTTTTTGTTGCCACAACACGTCTGGACAGTAACAGCCACTTCCCATCAGGAGGGAGATGATGCGCGACCCCGACAGCTATTGCGATCCGGTCAAGGACCGTCTTCAGACGGTCAAACCGGTCGACCTCTCCCGCATCACCACATTCGACCAACTCCTCACCGCCTATGCGGACGCCTCCTTCGGGGCCAGACGTGTGGGAGAAGCGGCTGACGTGCTGGAAGCGATGGTACGGGACCAGGAGTGCTTCACGGTGCTCACCCTCTCGGGAGCGATGACCGTCGCCAAGATGGGGCTGGTGATCGCCGAGATGGTCGATCGGGGCTATGTGGATCTCATCGTCTCCACCGGGGCACTGATGACGCACGGCTTGGTGGAGTCGTTTGGCCGCCACCACTACAAGGTTCCTCCCCAGGCCGATGATGCCGCTCTCTACAAAGCAGGGCTCAACCGGGTCTACGACACCTTGGAACCGGAATCCAACCTGGATGAAGCTGAGACACTGCTGCGCTCGGTTCTGGAGTCGAATCACCTTCCCGACCCCTGGGCAACGCACCACCTTACGGAAGCCATCGGCAACCATCTGGTCACCCACTTTCCCCGGGAGCGCGGGCCGTTGATCTCTACGGCCCGTCAGGGGGTTCCTGTAATCATCCCCGCCTTTACCGATTCGGAAATGGGTCTGGACGTTGCGGTTCATCGCCACCGCTGCCGACAAGCAGGCATCTCCAGTGCCGCTTTTGATCCATTTCTTGATCTGGAGTTCGTTACCGACCAACTCCGCAGTGCAAAACGGTTGGGCATCCTCACCATCGGCGGCGGTGTTCCCCGCAACTATGCGCAACAGGTCGGACCGTTCGTCGAGGTGCTCGCCCATCGCACCGATGGCACAACCGTACCGCCGGTGCGCTATCAGTATGGCATCCGCATCTGCCCCGATCCTGCCCATCTGGGTGGCCTGTCGGGATGCACCTATCGAGAGGGGATCAGTTGGGGAAAGTTCGTCCCGCCGGAAGAGGGGGGACGCTATGCTGAGATTCCAGCCGATGCCACCATCGTCTGGCCCCTGATTGTCAAAGCGGTCATGGAACGGATGGAACGGGAAGAGCACTCCCACGACCCCTCGTGCTTATAGTTATTCCAACTCAAATCTGCACATGTAATCAACAGTTTTTTGGTCTTCGACCAAAGCCCCGAAGGGACGATCTCCCCAGGTCCAGTTATTTATGGGGACGGAGGATTTGTGAGGCTTTAGGTCCGGTGCCGATCACCCCTTCAATGTGGTGCGCGACATTCGGTGCCTGTTCGGTGTGGTTCCTCTGTTGATGTGGCCGTTCAATGTGTGGCCGTTCAATGTGTGGCCGTTCAATGTGTGGCCTTTAAACTGTTCGGGTGCAGGGTGCGGGGACCCTGCCGGAGTTTGAGGCCGAGCCTCAAGGTGTTGACGTTTCTTATGACGTGGCCGTTGCCATACTCCCTCCCCCTTTTTTTGGCGGCGGTGGGTGTGTGCTGCTTTAGGTTCGGTGCCAATCACTCATATCTGTATGGTGCCCGATTGTCCGTGCCGTGGCCGTTGCCATACTCCCTCCTAGAAGGAGGTTTGGAACCATGGGTTCCAAGGTTTAGCCGTTGAAGTGGCCGTTGACGTTTCTTATGAATTGGCCTTTGCCATACCTCCCTCCTAGAAGGAGGTTTGGAACCATGGGTTCCAAGGTTTAGCCGTTGAAGTTGTTGTTGAAGTGGCCGTTGAAGTAATGGTTGAAAGTGAAAGCGTGCACTATGACGCAGCCTTCCTCCGCCCCGAGAAGAGGTTGCGGAGCGTGAAGGGATCGGTCTGAAGCGGAATCCGGAGTGAACGCGCGGTCGAGATGTTCGGCAACGGCGTTATCGAAGATGGGACGGACGATCAAACGAAGATGGCGTTGCACGGAGCATGAGCCGGGCGTGACGGTATCGTAAGAATCAGGAAACGGCAGAGAGGCTCTGTCGACCGGGAAGGGATACCATGCCAGAGACCATGCCGCGCGCCGAGGTGTCGATGATACCGGAGCCCATGGATGCCGAAACGTTACAACCTGTTACTCTGGAAGGGGTATCCGCTCTGCGGGATGTGGCAGAGGTTCTGGTCACGGGGCGGAAGCAGGTGCAGGAAGAGATGGCGCAGGCGATTGCCGATGGAGTGTTCGACGGACACGGAGTGAAACAGTCTGTTGTGAGCCGGTCGCCGTCCAGCGCACGAAAACAGCAGTCGGAGCCGGTGAGAGAGAGTGGACGCGGAGCGGGAGCCCGTCGTCCGATGTCGGGGATAATGGAGGAGGCGATGGTGGAGAGCATGCAAGCGGTAGCCGGTGAGAGAGCAGGCGGCGTGATGGTACGACCAGCCTCCATGGGTGAAGAGTCCACGTCGGTACGCATTGCGCGGATTCTGTCCGAGCGGGCGCGCCGGGAAGCGCAGGGAGTGCCTGAGCATCAAGATGCACGCCCCGACCCGGAGATGACACCTGCCACGACGCAGGAACAGCAGAGAAGTGAGATCAGTATGGCAGACTCCAAGGCGCAGGTATTTGAAGCGGAACAGTTGGCGGCGTTTATCGCCGGTGAACAGGAGAAGGCGGCTCCGGCTGCAGCGCCACCGGAGGCGCAGGAGGCGCTGCCATTCCAGGACGTGGGCACACTGCTGTCGGTGGTGGATACCGGTCTGCAGGAGAGCGAGCCCACGGAGACCGGGAAGGAGACGTTGCGTCGTCGTGTCGAAGAGGCCCGGAACGGTGGTAACGGTTCCACACCGGCTAACGAAGCGGATCGTGTGGCGAAGCGGAAGAAGCAGGTTCTATCGGTGCCGGAAACGCTGCTCAATGATTCCCCGACCCCACAGCCGGCGCGTAAGGCCGGAGCCCGCCCTGACATGCCGCAGCGGGCGCGAGTCGTGCCGTTTACAACGGTTGAGACGGTTCGCAAGCGGAGTCACAGCGTGCAGCGGTATCGGGGTTTTCGCGGTTTGGCGGAGTCCCCCTACCGGGCTGAAGATGATATCAGGATGGCGCTGACCGGGCGCAGTGCCTACGATGAGCTGGGCAATCTGGTCAAGGAGAGCCTTCCGGCCAAAGGGCGTGGCAAGCCACTTGCTACGGACTCTTCCGACGCTGTTGAAGAGGCTGAAACGGCTGTCGAAAAGGTCGCTGTCGAAGAGGTGCCGCAACAGGCGACTCCTACGGTTGAAGCGGAACCGGCTCAAGCAGAAACGGTTGCACCTGAGACGCCTGCTGTCAAAGTTGTCCGTCCGGCTCCTGGGTCCGGTGCCGTCAATATCACCCGTAGACTCCACCCCTATGAGCGGGAGGAGATCGTGGAGGCGCCGCCGGTCGTCGAAGAGATGTCGGCCGACTCTGAGCCGGTTGCCGACGTCCAACGCGCCGCCGAGGAGGCGGTGGAAGCCGTTGCCAAACCTCAGGGTGCAGAGGAGCTTGTGGTTTCTGAGCCTGCCGTGAAAGCGGCAGAGGCGCCGGTGGTGGATGAGGGGTTGATTCACGTGGCGATGCCGGAGGTGACGCCGCCTGAGACGCCGTTCATTCGCAACGAAGCGGCGGCCTACACCGCCACCACGCTCGAAGGCGCCCGTGAGGTGGCCGAAGAGGTGGTAGAGTCGCTGACGCAGGTGGTTTCGGAAGCGACGACGACCGGCGAAGAAGCGGCGGCTGTCGAGCAGCCTCAGGAAGCGCAGCAGGACGACACGGCTCTGGCCCGGACGGTGACATCGGTTTCCGGGAGTTATTGGGAGGTTCCGGTGGAGTCTGTCTCCATGGGCATGTTCAATCTGCTGGGAGACATGGTGGGCGGCGTGGTCGAAGTGAGCGAACGGGGCGGACGGCGCATCGCCGAGAGTGCCCGGTCGTTGACCAACCGGCAGCCGACAGATGTAGTGGAGCATGAGGTTCAGGGGCCGCTGGTCTCACGGATGGCGCGTCGGGTGACCGGTGGCGCCCGTGGTATGATGAGCGGTGCAGCACAGGTGGTGCGTGGTGGTGGAGATGTGGTTGTCGGCAGCTTGGGCTGTGTCGTCGGCTCGGTCACCTACATGTCGCACTATTTGACGAAAGAGCGGGTAAAAGGGGCCGATTCCAGTGGCCGAAAAGCGGCGTCCGAGACAGTTCTGGAGGCCAGAAACTTGACAAATCCATAAGCATGTGACACTACCACATGATGGATTTCCGTACGAACGCATTCAGGGGTGGAACAGTTTCCTATGCAGACGTCATCGCAGGGTAAAGAGATTCTGGTCGGTATCGACCTGGGCACATCACGGACGGCGATCATCTCCAATCGCGGTACCAAGAAGATGATTCGGACCGTGGTGGGATATCCCAAAGATATCATTGGTGTCAAAATTCTTGGGCAGACGCGGGTGATCGGTGAGGAGGCGCTGGAGAAGCACTCCTATCTGAATCTCTTCTACCCCCTTGAGAATGGTGTTCTCAAAGAGACCAGTGAGAAGGATAACCAGGCGACCATGGAGCTGCTGCAGCACGTGATGACCCTGGTGGGTGCCGGTCCCACGGACAAGGTCTCCGGGATCGTCGGCGTGCCGGCGCGGGCCTCCATCTCCAGCCGCAGCCAGTTGCTGAAGTTCACCGACTCGGTCATGGACTTCTCCATGGTGGTGTCCGAGCCGTTCATGGTGGCCTACGGGCTCAACCGCCTCAACCGCTCGATCATCATCGATATCGGCGCCGGAACCATCGATCTCTGTGCCATGAAGGGGATGATCCCCGGCTCCGACGACCAGATCACCCTGCTCAAGGGCGGCAACTACATCGACGACATCTTCATGAAAGCGGTGGCGGAGTCCTATCCCGAGGTGCAGTTTACACCGTTGCTGGCGCAGAAGATCAAAGATGCGCACGGTTTCGTCGGTGACGCTCCCGAAGCGGTGGTTGTGAATCTGCGCACAGGCGGACGTCCGGTGCCCCACGATCTCACCGAAGAGCTGCGCATGTCGTGTGAGTCGATCGTGCCGGATATCGTCGAGAGCCTGGAGCACATCATCACCCTGTTCGATCCGGAAGAGCAGGAAGAGGTGCTGCAGAACATCATCCTGGCCGGTGGCGGCTCACGGATTCGCGGGCTCGACAGCATGATTGCCGACGCCCTGCAGGGGTTCGGTACCGTCAAGATCTCACGGGTTTCCGATCCCGATTATGCCGGTGCGGCCGGTGCGCTGAAGATGGCCTCCGAACTGCCCACCGACTACTGGAATCAGATCGGTGACGTGATGGGCGAAGAGGGATAGTAACGGGTCGGTCGTTGCGGCTCATGGAGGTCAAAGGGTGGGCTCCGCCGCAACCCGTCCGGCACCGAAACGGAATGACAATCAAGCGTGCGATCCAAGCGTGGATTCAAGCCCGCCGGTGCGCGCATAAGGGCAGGGGAGTGAAGCATGGCACAGGGTGACTGGAAGGTGTTTCGAAAAGTGGGTGGGGCGTCTCAGATCTTGGCGAGTTTGAGCTATCTGGGCATCCTGACTCTGGTGCCGTTGATCTTTGCGCGCAACGATACCTACGTGCAGTTTCACGCCCGGCAGGGTGTGTTGATCTGGGTGTGGGAGGTGCTGGCGATCTACAGTCTGGCGCTGCCGGGGATCGGTAAGATCTTCTTCCAGACCTCCAGCCTGCTCTGCTTCATTCTCTCCATCATCGGACTCTTCTCCGTGCTGTTGGGTCGGGCCTGGAAGATTCCCTACATCGGGACACTTGCCCAGAAGCTGTAATCTGCGAGACGTACACTGGGAAAGATGGAGGTGATCTGCTGTGGCCAGACTGCTGCTTTCGTTGATTCTGGCGATCTTTCTGCTGATATTTGCGTCTCAGAACATGCATGAGATCGAGGTGAGCCTGATCTTCGGCAAGGAGATCGAACTACCTCTGATTCTGGTCATTGCCACCTCGTTTCTGTGTGGATTTGCGGTGGCGGTATTCAATTTCATCGTTCGCAAATCCGGCAATCGCAACAACAGTCACCACCACATGCCGGATGACTACTGACAGTCGATGACGACCATTGAGGATCGAGCTGCCCCATGAGGTATGCCAAATGCGTTGTATGCAATGATATCGTCGGGTGGGTGGGGCTCTCCACCAACCTGATTCTCGCCACGCTGAAGCTGATGGTGGGCATCATCTCCGGTTCTCACGCGCTGGTGGTGGACTCCATCTATTCGGCGAAGGACGTGGTGACCTCCATCCTGATCGTGATCGGGTTGAAGGTCTCCAGCCGCCCCATCGATCGGGATCACCCCTTCGGTCACGGCAAGGTGGAGTTTCTGTTGGCCCTGGTGATCAGTCTGATGCTGATCACGGTGACCGGCTGGCTCTTCTACAACGCTGCCGAAGTGTTGATCGAAGGGGAGCACGCGGCGCCGCATCTGATCGCGCTGTGGACGGCGATCTTCTCCATGCTGGCCAGTTTTTTCCTCCATTTCTATACCCGCTGCGTCTCGGTAGAGATCAACAGCCCCATGGTGATGACGCTCTCCCGACACCATAAGGGAGACGGTTTGTCGTCACTGGCGGTGGCGCTGGCGATCATCGGTTCCCACTATCTGGACATGCCGTGGCTGGATATCGCCGTGGCTCTGGGTGAGGGGCTGCACCTGATCTACCTGGGTGGTGAAGTGGCCTGGGATGCGATCAACGGTCTGCTGGACTCCTCCGCTCCCCGCGACGTGGTGCAGCGCATCCGCCGCACCGCCGCCGATGTGTACGGCGTCGAGAAGATCGAAGAGCTGCGTACCCGCAACGTCGGCCAGGAGCTGTGGATTACCATGGTGATCGGAGTCGATCCCGATCTCTCGGTGCGACAGGCGAAAAGTATCAGTAACCGGGTGGAGGAGGAGCTTGCCACCCATATCGACCACGTGGGAGATGTGTGCGTCCACTTCCGTTCACGGGAAGGGTCGGTGCCGGAACTGAACGTGATCAAGCAGGAGATGGAACGCCTGCACGGCGATAGCGATGACGATGATCATGATCACGACGATCACGGCGAAGGGGAGAAGAAGCATCCACCCCTCCTGCCGCAGTCGTAGCGTGCCCAGATAACGCGTGTATCCAGCCCTCAAAGAGACAGGTGCGAATCATAGCGGCAGACACGGCTTCGGCGGTGGCTGCCGCTTCTCTTTGTGCCGTTGCGGATCCACTCTGATCAACCGTCTCTCACATACCAAACATGGGCGCTCAGCCTGTGCTTGTCGTGAACGGAGACGCATTCTCAGTTGCCTCTTGCGATGCCGAAACACATTGAATCATGCCGCAGGTTCATAGATACTGCTTATGCAGAATCCGAACGGTGCGGGGCGGTTCGGAGTGAAGGGATTGAGGCGAAGAGAATCCGTTGATTCATTCGTACATTTTGCACGGATCCGGGTGTTCGCATATCCGGGACAAAGCATTTTGATATGAGGAACACCCTATGAAAATGGTCACTGAACTGGCCACCAATGAACCGCTCGTGCTGATGGGGCCCGGAACGGTGAAACTGAAAGTGGCTGAAACCGTGACCGTTTCAGCGATGCCGGCGGCAAAAGGGCTGGTGGGTGGATCCTACCTGTTGCCCTCCATGAAGATGGGGATGGCCTCCGTCGTCGGGCCGGTGGCGGGATTCGCGGTGGTGTTGGCCGGTGTCTACTTTCTGACCGGGCAGATGCTGGACTATCAGCGTCGCCGTCGCTCGGAGGAGGCCGAACAGCGCCCGGCAGCAGTGGCTTCCGGAGCAGCAGTGGCCGCATCGACTGAGGTTGCCGTCGCCACGGAAGAGACCGATGTGACCGCAGAATCGGTGGTTTTGCACGAGGGTTCCGAGGGTCAAGACGATCGGGTCTGACCGATCGTAAGAGATTGCACGAGGCTGTTTGTGGCCGGATGAGAATCCACGCGCCGCCATACGGTCTCCGAGGTGCTTTCAGGGGTGGAAGCACTGTTCCTGATACTGGATTTGTTTCTGAATGAGGTGATACGACATGGCTCTTCCCAACGCAGCGCAACCTGCCGCAGCCGCAGCAGGCGCGACACCGGTGATTGATCAGAACACCATTGCCCAGCTGGCGAAGCAGGGTATCGAGATGGAGCTGCCCGAAGGGGCCGCTGCAGCCGGCGCCAAAGGAGCGGCAGCCAAAGGAGCCGCCATGAAAGGTGGAGCGGCAGCCGGTGCCAAAGGGGCGGCGATGAAGGGTGGTGCCGCAGCGTGCCCCATGGCCAAAGGAGCTGCTGCCAAAGGTGCGGCAGCCAAAGGGGTTGCTCTGAAGGGTGGCGCGGCAGCGGGCGCGGCAGCCGGAGCACCGGTGATTGATCCGGCCATGGTGGCGCAGTTGGCGAAACAGGGTATTGAGGTGGAGCTGCCCGAAGGGGCGGCAGCGAAAGCGGTTGCCGGTGCCAAAGGTGGCGCCGTGGCCAAGGGAGCCGCCGCCAAAGGGATGGCCGCTAAAGGGGTAGCAGCCGGCGCCGGCGCCAAGGGCGCGACAGCCAAAGGCATTGCTCTTCAAGGTGGAGGCGCCGTTGCCGGTGGAACAACCGGAACGGGTGTTGCCACCACAGGTGCCAATGCCGGCACCGCCAAAGCTGCAGCAGCAGGTGGCGGCACTATCTGGACCGGTTCCGGTCCGAGCCTGGGGCTTGGTTTGGGGTTGGGCGCTTGGGGACCGGTGATTCTGGTCGGTGCCATCGCCGCGGTTGGTGTGGGTGTCTTCAGCTACATGAAACGGCGCGGTGATCTGGACGACGCTCTGAGCTGAGATCGGTACACACATCTTTGAGAGGAAATGGCATAGAGTCGTTCCAACTCAAATCTGGCACATGTAACCAACAGATTATTAGTCTTTGACCAAGCCCCGAAGGGGCGATCTCCCCAGGTCCAGTTTTTTTGGGGACGGAGGGTGTGCGCTGTTTT
>JADGBX010000078.1 GCA_015231265.1 Magnetococcales bacterium
TGGTGCGTTTTCAGGCCAAACTCGAAGGGCTGGCGGTACGCCAGCGCGGTTTTGGGCTAATTGAAGACACGCCCTAATCGCACTATTGTGGCACAAATGTAACCCAAACTTGGAACGAGTGATGGTAGAGTGGTGTGTTTATTGGTCAAATTCGATTTACAGCCTGCAGAATCGATGCGATTACCTTACAACACCATTCCAGATTACATACGCTCAGGGGGAAGATGATGGGGAGAGAGATCGAACGCAAGTTTCTGGTCACCGAGGAGAGCTGGCAGAAGAAGGCGACCTCGGTACATATCCGGCAAGGGTTTTTTCACACCTGGCGCGGCCATACGGTGCGGGTGCGCATCTACGATGATAAAGCGTTCGTCACCTTCAAAAGCCGGGCAAGCGGTTCCATCCGGCGCAGTGAGTTCGAGTATGCCATCCCCCTGGAGGACGCCAGGGAGATGCTGGCCACTCTCTGTGACCAACCCCTGATCGAAAAACGTCGTCACACCCTCATGGAAGGAGGGCGGGAGTGGACGGTTGATGTCTTCACCGGCGTCAATAAGGGGCTGGTTCTGGCGGAGGTAGAGCTGGAGTCCGAGCAGCAGCAGCTGGAACTGCCGAACTGGGCCGGTGAGGATGTCTCCAAGAAACCCTGCTTCTACAACGCCTATCTCACCCAGCACCCCTACATCACCTGGTGCATGGATCTGGCATGCGACGGCAACTGCGGTCTGGTCCACCCACCCGGCATCCACTTCGACGATCGCCGACAGAGCGATCGATAGTCCGTCGTTAATTCAGCCGTTTTGTGATTCACACGGCCGATTTCCGCCTCAAGTTTCGTGAGCAGGCAGCCGATAAGTAGGGTATCAGCACCCCCATGTCCAGCTCTGCACGAGCCGAGCAGACAGAGGGGAGCTCCTTCAGGAATGAATGCTCAGGCGAACGGACGCGCTATGTCGGCAGAACCGCACCACAATCGGCCTGCGGTGGATCTGATCCAAGTGGTTCAGAGACTCATCGTTGCGCTGGAGTCGGAGACCTTGAATCCCTTCGAGTTGAACGGATTCAAACGGGCGGCTGCGCGCATGCGTCTGGAAGAACCCGACCTCGCCTTCTGCATCCTGGGCATCGTTGCCGGCATCGAACGGCGCATCGACGACATGAACCGCGATTTTCGCAACGCCATGCGTCACGCTCCCAGCTCCTGGGAGATCCGCTACATCTACGCCAACACCCTTCTACTGCTCGGCTTCTACTCCTGCTCCGCCGAGGTTGCCAGGGACACCTGCCACTGCTACCCCTGCTATTCAAGCTTGTTGAACTCGCTGATCCAAGCCTGCTATCGGGCAGGACGCATGGCGGAAGCCTCGCGCTGGATCGAGCATTGGGAAGAGAAACGCGAAGGGGAGTTCCACAGCCTGACCCAGAATGTGATGCGCCTGAAAGCGTTCTACCGCGACAACGATCTCGACGACGATCGGGTCGAACGATTGCAGGACACCGCCGCTACACTGGCCCATGAAAGCGGCGCCTTTCCTCGGGAGATCCGCATGTCCCTGGTGCATGAAGGGGCACAGGATCACCTCTTGTGCGAAATGATCCTGCGCGATGACATCTCTCCGGAGAGGATGGCCGACATGGAACGCACACTTCGCCAGCGCATCCAGCAGGATGAAACCATCGCCGACCTGACCGATCGGGTCGTGTTCGGCTACACGCTCTGCCTCACTTCCTGACCCCTCTCCTTTCCGGATATAACCGGGAAATCGATCCAAAGATGACACCGGCATACGGCATAAGCAATTCACTGATGAAAGTGGTATTCTGGCAGCGTGGGGTTACGCATCCCGGCTGACCATATGTGAGTAGCTGTTATGACCATCCGAGCCCGACTGTTGTTGACGCTTCTGCCCATCTTTCTGGGAGCCCTGCTGCTCGTGGTGGTGTTTACCATGGTGTCGGCCCGGGAGATGCTGACCCAACGCACCCTGGACCATCTCCACTCCATCGCCTCGGCACAACACAACCGCATCCAACACATCATCGACCAGAATCTCGAACGACTGCGCCTGGTCACCAGCCGCACACAGTTACGCCTCAGCCTTCATGCTTTCACGGAAAACGGCTCTGTCCACCACAGGTCGAAGATGACCCGCATCCTGAAGGATGCCCGGCGCTCCATTCCCGATTTCCGCCTCATCTCCATCTACGATCCAAGGGGTCGGGTCGTCGCCTCCACCGATCCGACTCGTCTCGACAACCGGAACGAAGAGGACGAAGCGTGCTTCCTTCAGGGGCAGGACAGCAACCACGCCGACACCCTCTTTCTCGACGACGACAGCGCCCCCATGCTGCGCCTGTGCGGCCCTCTGCTCCTGGATGGCGAGGTCATCGGCGTTCTGGCCATCGAATCCACGGCAGAGACGATTCTCGACGCCATCCGCGACACCTCCGGACTGGGCGCTACGGGAGAGATCCTACTCCTGCGCCGTGCGTCGCCGGAGCACGCCCTGTTTCTGATGCCGACCCGCTTCGATACCCGGGCAGCACTGCAACGACGAACCCCCATTGATGACGGTGACCCGGCGAGCAAACAGGCGCTGGAGGGGCAGGAAAGCGCGTTTGAACAGGTGCGGGACTATCGCGGCATCGAGGTGATGGCAGCGACACGACATCTTGAGAAAACCGCCTGGGGACTGGTGGTCAAGATCGACCGGGAAGAGGCCCTTGAGTCGGTAGATAGGCTCTCATCACGACTGCTACTGATGGTTGTTCTCATCCTCCTGCTGGTCACAGCCGCAACAGCCCTCTTCGCCCGCTCCTTCACAGCCCCCATCACCGCCCTCACTGCAGGTGTTCGTCGCATCCGGGAGGGAGGGCCGGATGTTCGGGTCGAAATCCAGCGCCAGGATGAGATCGGTGAGCTCGCCTCCCAGTTCAACGCGATGACGAGCCGTCAAACCACAACCGAAAAACGGCTGAAGCAGACGATTCTCAAAATGGAGCGGGAGATTCAGGAGCGCCGTCGGGCGGAACGGGCTCTGGAGGGGGCTCATCAACGCTTTGAAGCGGTGATGAACGGCATCGATGCTCTGGTCTATGTCGCGGATATGGAGGGACACGAGATTCTCTTCTTAAACAAGTACGGCATTGAACTTTGGGGAGAGCCGGCGGGACGCACCTGCTGGAAGGTTCTGCAGGAGAATCAGAACGGCCCCTGTACATTCTGCAACAACCACCGTCTCGTCGACGATTCAGGCACCCCGACGGGCGTCCAAGTGCGAGAGTTTCGCAACACCGGCAATGGCCGCTGGTACCACTGCCACGATCAGGCGATCCGCTGGCCGGACGGTCGACTCGTCCGCTTGGAGGTTGCCACCGACATTACCGAACTCAAACAGATGGAGGAGAACCTCAGAGAGGCGATTGGTCAGGCGGATGCCGCCAACAGGGCCAAGAGTGTCTTTTTGGCCACCATGAGCCATGAGATCCGCACCCCGCTCAATGTGGTTGTCGGTATGGGTGATCTTCTGCTGGAAGAGACGCTCACCACCCGACAGCGGCAACAGGTGGAAAAGATACAGAGCGCCGGCACCACGCTTCTGGATGTAATCAACAACATTCTGGACCTCTCCCGCATCGAAGCCGGCCATCTCGTTCTTGAGCAGACTCCGTTGAATCTGCACACTTTGATTCACGAGTCGGTCACGGTTATGGATGTGGCCGCCGGGATGAAAGGGCTCCCCCTTACCCACACCCTCTCTCCCGATCTCCCTCAACGGGTGCTGGGAGATTCCGGCCGTCTGCGGCAGATCCTCATCAACCTCCTGGGCAACGCCGTGAAATTCACGGAATCCGGCACCATCCACCTCCACGCCTCAATGGTGGACAACACCATCACGATCACGGTCAAGGACACTGGCATCGGCATCGACCCCGCGCAGAAGGAGGCCATTTTCGACACATTCAGTCAGGCCGACTCCAGCATTACCCGCCGATACGGAGGCAGCGGACTGGGACTCGCCATCTGTCGCCGACTGGTCCATGAGATGAAAGGAAAGCTCACCGTTGACAGCACCATGGGGAGAGGCAGCAGCTTCACCGTCACCCTTCCCCTGCAACAGATTTCACATGAAGAGAGAGGAGTGATGGAGAACAGAGAGGAACACGCCTCCGAATCCGAGCAACCCACGACAAACATGCACATTCTTCTGGTGGAGGATTCAGAGGACAATCAACTGCTGATCAAAGCCTATCTCAAGCACAGTGGGGCCACGCTTGTCACGGCGACAGATGGAGAGCAGGCGCTGGAGCGGTGCCGGAACGACTCCTTCGACGTGGTACTCATGGATCTTCAGATGCCGGTGATGGATGGCCTCAGCGCCACCCGCGCCATTCGCACCCGTGAACGAGAAGAGGGTCGTCCCCGCTTGCCGATTCTGGCCCTGACGGCCCACGCGCTCACCGAAGATCGTCAGAAAGCTCTGGAAGCGGGCTGCGACGCCTATCTCACCAAACCGATCAGGAAACAGACCTTGCTCGACGCCCTGGCTGCGGTGCGATCCGACACATAAACGGTGACACAACGCTCCGGCCCACACTTTGATTCCAGAGTTTATCTATAGTCGTTCCAACTCAAATCTGTACATGTAACCAACAGGTTTTTGGTCTTTGACCAAGCCCCGAAGGGGCGATCTCCCCAGCTCCAGGAGACGGGTCTCCTGGCGGAGTGTGAGGCAGCGCCTCACGGTGTGGCCTTTGACGTGGCCATACTATTTCCCTGAAGGAGGTTTGGAACCATGGGTTCCAAGGTGTCGCCTTTTGACGAGAGCGTTCCAGAACTTTGAGAAAAAAAGATCGCCAGTGTACAGATTTGAGTTGGAACGACTATATACCTTTCAGCAGGATAGAAAACATACACACCGTGCACGAACATGACATGGGCTTGACTTCGGCACGGTGAGATTGGTAGAACTGGCCCGGCTTGACGGCTGATTATCCAACCAAATTACGTGCCCGACGGAGTAGAACAGACTCCTCAGTTCAGGGCGGGAGTGGTGCGACTGATGCAGGTTCTGCGATCGTCCGACTATCCGTGGCACACCCGACAGATGGCCGGGTTGCAGATCCATTATGGTGGCGATCTATCGGAGATCGAGAAGATTGTCGCCACGCTGCATCCGGAGACCCCTCCGGATGCATCCCGCCTGAAGGCGGTTCTGCTCACCACCGCCAACAGCTTCGGTCTGATCGTCGAAGCGCCGGGATACACTCTGGCGATCACCGACTGCGTTGCCAGCTACCCGCTCTTTCACGCGACGACACCTGCCGATGGCGGCACGGAGAGCGCCACTCCGCTGCTGAGCCCCTCCGCCCGGGCCATCGCCCGGTGCCTGCCGACACTGGAACGCAACGATCTCAGCCTGCTGGAACTCTCCATGCAGGGGTATGTCTCCGGCAACAGAACGCTCTACCACCAGCTCCGACAACTGCGCGCCGCCGAGTGGGCGCTCTGGCTGCCGACTGAAGCAACCCCTCGCATCCAGCGCTACTTTCACTTCTTTCCCGAGAGTTTTCGCAGCGACTCGGAGGAGACACTGCTGGAGGAGTTGGCCGCGATCACCGACCGCTCCATCGACCGACTCATCACCTATGCCGACGGCCGGCAGATCGCCCTGCCCCTGAGCGGCGGTCTCGATTCGCGGATTCTGATCTGCAAACTGGTTGAGCGGGGCTATCCGAACCTCACTTCCTACACCTACGGCCCTCCCAACAACTCCGAAGCCCCCATCGCCCGACAGGTTGCCGAAACCCTCAACGTCCCCTGGCGCATGGTTGGCCAGGATGCGGCAGGGTCTCGCGACTTCTACTGGTCGCAGGAGCGGCGCCGATTTTGGGACTACGCCGACGGATTGAGCCGCATTCCCGGCATTCAGGGCATGCACCCGCTGGCACTGCTGAAGGAGCAAGGGGTCGTCTCCGAGGAGGCGGTGATCGTCAATGGCCAGTCCGGAGATTTCACCAGCGGCGGCCACATCTCCAAAGCTCTGATGCCCGAAAGCGCCCCCACGCTCGCCACCACCATCGACGCCCTGGTGGCCAAGCACTGCGCGCTCTGGGAGCATCTCAATACACCGGAGAACCACGCCCGGATTCATCAGGCGATCATCGCCACCCTGGAAGAGGTCGTGCCGAATGTTGCCGAGGCGTCCCTGCCCCACCACATTCCGCCGGGACTGTTCGAATACTGGGAGTGGCAGGAGCGGCAGACCAAACTGGTGGTACGCAATCAGACCATCTACAGCGCCCTGGGCTACGACTGGCACCTGCCCCTGTGGGATTTCGAAGCGGTGCGTTTCTGGCGGGACATTCCCCTCCCCCTCAAATATGGCCAATCCCTCTACCGCACCTACCTGCACCGCTACGACTACAAGCAGCTCTTCAGCGGCATTCCCAACAAAGAGCTGCTGCGCTGGCCGGGGCTCTCCATTCTGGCGATCCCCATGGCCCGCATGGTCGGTCTCGTCGCCGGTCAGGAGGCCAAGGGTCGCTTCTACCGGCAGGCGCGCTATTTCGGCCACTACAGCAATCTCTTTCGTGCCTACGACTTTCGGGAGTTCTCCCGCTTGAGTCGCCACGCCCGCAACGCCTTCTCTCTCCAGGCCAGAACCTGGTGTCTGGAGAACGGCATCACCGATGCACCGCTGTTCGAGGGGATCGAGCACCACCCATCCGAACGAACCACCCCCCTCAAGGCACGCTGATCTCTACCCCTCTCCTGATTCTTTGGGAGTGAACGTTGCGCCGATGCCCGCCACCTGCGCCAGTTGTCCCACGCTCTCGAGCGCCTCATCGAACTGAAAACTCTCCACCCGCTTCAGAAGCTCGGAATAGACGCCCCGGTGCTCCCTGCCGACCACGGCTCTCAGCTCGGAGGCGCACTCCATCGACTCCGGTGAGGCGCACCTGAGATGATAGGAGAGCACCTTGAGAAGGGTGCGGAGAGCGGCGGGATCGGTATGCTCTGCAAGCGCAGCCTCGGGTGCACGGCCTTGGCGCTCCAGCCGCTCCAATCCGGTCATCACCTCCACCAGAGCCGCCTGAAAATCGTCCACGACACCATCGGCCGGATTGCCCAGTGCAAGAGATCTTTCCAGAGCGGTGGCGCTATCCGAAAGCCGCTTTGCCCCGACGTTTCCCGCTGCGCCTCGAAGAGCATGGGCGATCCGCTTTGCTTGGCTATGATCGCCGCAACGCAGTGCCGTGACGACACGCCGGTCGGCGTCCCCATGCTCTTGATAGAACTCCCGCAGCAGCTTTCTGAACAGACAGCGGTCGTTGCGAATGATGGCGAGCCCCACCTGCTGGTCGATCCCCGGAAGCGCCTCGGGAATCCGACAATCCTCCTCACAAACAGCCTCGTCATCGACGGACTCCCTGACCGGAGCCATGGCTACCGGAGGCAACCAGCGCATCAACGTCCGATAGAAAGCGTTGGGTTCGATGGGTTTGCTGATGTGATCGTTCATGCCCGAAGCGAGACAGGTTTTACGATCTTCGTCTCGAACATGGGCGGTCATGGCAACGATGGGAATCTCGCCGCAACACCCCTCCTCACGCATCGCTCGTGTCGCCTGAAGTCCATCCATGAGCGGCATCTGCAGATCCATCAGGATCAGGTCGTAGCAGCTCTCCCGACTCATTTCGAGTGCCACCCGACCATTTTCAGCGATCTCCACCCGCAACCCCACCGCCTTCAGCAGCTCTCTGGCAACGATCTGGTTGGTGCTGTTATCTTCGGCGACAAGCACCCGTTGGCCGTCATATTCGGGTACGCGCTCCGAGTCACCATCATCGGAAATCAATGGGGTCTGCATGCTCTCCGACGACACCGCTTCGAACGGCAGAACGAAGAGGAATCGACTCCCCTGCCCCGGAATGCTCTCCACGGAGATCTGCCCCCCCATCAATCGAATCAGCTTACGGCAGATGGAGAGCCCCAGACCGCTACCACCATATCTACGGGTCGTCGAAGTATCCGCCTGGGTAAAGGGTTGAAACAGCGCCTCTCTCTGTGAGGGCGTCATACCGATACCGCTGTCCTGAACCTGAAACGCAAGCGCAACACCTTGACCACGCGCCCCCTCTACCGTCTCTTCCGTCGATTCAACCACCAGAACGATCGAGCCCTGCCCCGTGAACTTGATGGCGTTGCTGAGTAGATTTCCCAACACCTGCTCCAGACGCAGCGCATCCCCCACCAGAGTGCGCGGGACGGCCTCGTCCACCCGAAAGACGAACTCAAGCCCCTTGCCGACCGCCTTGGGCGCATAGAGCCCGCTCAGTCCGGAGAGAACGTCATCCAGAGAGAACGGCGCACTCTCGATCACCAATTTTCCCGCCTCGATCTTCGAAAAATCCAGAATATCGTCGATCAACCGCAGCAGGAGACGCGACGAGGCGTGGATCTTACCCAGGTAGTTGCGTGTTCGATCCGGGATCTCATCCTGCATGGCCAGATGGGTGAGACCGATGATGGGGTTCAGAGGCGTTCGAATCTCATGACTCATATTGGCGAGAAATGCACTCTTGGTACGGTTGGCCTGCTCCGCCAGATCCTTGGTCCGCCGCAACGCCTCCTCCACCTCTTTGCGGTCGCTGATATCCACGATGGTACCCACAAGTGACCGCAGCACATCACCTTCGGGCTCAAAGAGTGCCTGCCCCTGTTCATACAGGGTGTGTTCTCTCCCTTCACTGTCCAGAATCCTATATTCGAGGGTGAAGGGTCGGCGCTCCGCTACCGCTTCCGCCACCGACTCCGCCACCATCGCGACGTCCTCCTCATGGATCACGCTGGCAAAGGTGGTGCGTCCAGCCATGAACTCTTCCGCCGACACGCCGGTTATCTGTTTGATCTCATCACTGATGAACAGCATGGTCCAGTCGCTATCCATCCGACACTCGTAGACAACGCCGGGGATGGTCTCCACCAGATTGCGGAACCTCCACTCCCGATCGGCAAGCGCCTGCTCGGTCTTTTTGCGATCGGTAATGTCGCGCACGATGGCGTGAAGAACCGGACGCCCCTCCAGCTCCATGGGCGTCAAAAGCACTTCGGCGGGAAAATCCTCCAGGGTGTCCTGGCGACGGTGCACCCACTCAAACAGATAGGATCCCTCGGCAAACGCCTTGGCGATGCGCTCATTGGCCAACTCAAAGGCGTTTTGACCACCGAACAGCATCGGTGGGGAGAGATCCGAAGGGTGCTTGCGGGCAAACTCATCCCGACTGCTGACACCAAACAGATCCAGCGCCGCCTGATTGCAGTCGATAAAGGTCTCGGTTCCCAGCAGCGTCACAGCATCGGCGGAGCCCTCAAAGATGGCCCGGAACCGATCCTCCGACCGCTTCAAAGCCTCGGAGATCGCCCGACTCTCATCGACCTCTCTCCGGAGCTGCCGGTTGGCCTCTTCCGCCGCCTCTTTGGCCCGTTCAAGTTCCTGCGTCCGGGACGCTACGATCTCCTCCAGGCGCTGGTTGTACTCCCGCAGTCGCGATTCGGCCCGTTCCCGGTCCATGACTCTCTTCCGATACTGCTCATCCCCCATAGTGAGATAGTAGTTGGCCGAGGAGACGAGATCGCCGATCTCGTCACGCTCATGGCCCTGGGGTGTTTTGATACGGAAGTCGAAGAAACCGCCACGGTTGAGCCCTTTACGAAAACCATCGGCAATGGCGATCAGCGGTTGTGCCAGATCCCTGTGAAACAGGAAGAAGAGGATGCCAGCCAGCAGCAGCGCTCGGAAAGCTCCGCTCATGAACACCACTCCCGCCCGCAGATAGAAGCTCTGCATGGCGGTATCCCAGTGGATGGAGATCTCCAGCTTGCCGACGACGATCTCCGGACTTGTCGGGTGTCTGAGATCGATGTGATAGTCGCCGCTGGTGGGTGTGAGATAGCGGGTCAGAATCTCGGTTGACCGCTCCTCCACCTGGGGACGGATCCTGCTGCCCAGGGAATCCCCGAACTCGTTGATGATGCGCACCCGATCGATGAACTCATACTCCATCAAGCCCGACACGAGCTGAGCGCCGGCATCGGCATCCATGTTGTAAGCGATCTCCGAGGCGCTGCGTCCACTCACGGAGAGAATGCGCGAAACCGTCTCCTCCTGCTTGTTCACCACGGTGTTCAGATCAGCGTACACCTGAATCAGACCGAAACAGAGACCGATGAGAATGGCATAGGTGGCCGCACGCCGAGCGAGTGTGATGGAGATCCGGCCAAAACGCACAGACGGGGTGTTCGAGTCAGCAGTTCCGGGCATGGTCGTTACGCTCCCGAAACCGGAAAAAGAGGAGAGAACGAAAAGCGCGCCTCACGCATCATCATGGCAACGCTCATCGCTCAAGACTGCGAAGAATGGCCGCATGGGAAAAGTCGTAGCGCTCCATCTCCGGATTGAGCACTTTCGAGAAGCGTCTGAAGTCGACCTTATCCCAATTACCATCGGCAAACAGAGCCAGATACTGCGCGACATTTTCGGAATCCAGCACCCCGTTGGCGGTCTTCAATACAACGCCTTCGTCAACACGAAAATCGTTACCATGGAGATAGTCGTAGAGCAGAACGACCGACCAGCCGCCGTGCATGAACATCCCCCCCACGCTCAACAGAGACTCCCCCTTCGCCACCGCATCCAGCCCCTCCATCACCCAATCCATTCCGCCGGTGAGAAGGTCCGAGCCGGGAGTGCGCCCCACCGCCTTCGCCCCTTCGATGACACCCAGGGCAACCCCGTCGTTGATGGACCAGACCACCGTTGCTTGCGGATAGCGACGCAATCCGGTACGCACCAACTTCCGCCCCTCTTCGCGAGACCAGAACTTGGTGTGGAAGATCTGTTCCAGCACCACACCAGGATCCTCCTCAACGGCCCGCTTCAATCCCCCCGTGCGCAGATGGGTCAGATGGTCCGCCACATGGCCGGAGATGGCGATGAGGTGAACCTTGCCATCCTCCGACACCATGCCCCGTTGCCGCGCCTCACGAATCAATCGGGTCGCCAGGATATATCCCGCCTCCTCCTCATCCACCTGCATCTCACCGATCCAGTGACGATAGCGCTCCCGAGGTTTGCCGAACTCCGCATGATCCAGGAGATCCACATTGAGCATGGCGGGCACGGCGTTGCGTTCGATCGCTCCCAGAATTCTCCTCCCCTGCTTCTTCATATTGACGAAGATGAGGCCGTCCGCCGGTTTGCGCAGATCCTCACCGGTGGCGGCGGCGTTGAGTTGTCGCTCATAGAGGTGCTGGTCCTTGGCCGACCAGTAAGTGGTGATGTCCACATTCAGATCCCTGGCGGCTGCCAGGGTGAATGCTTTGTGCAGCTCCCAGAACGCCTGACCGGGCTTGAGGTCGGAGAACCAGGCGAAGAGCGGCCTCTCCTCTGCCCGAAGCGGACCCGGAAGCAGGACTGCGAACACCATCAGAAGCAACCCCGCACACCATGCGAAACGAGGGATGACCTCCCTGCTTTCAACCACACGTTGCCCCGAGCAGGGGCCTGCATCAGACGATCCGTTCAACACCCACCTCCCCTCATACAACCCTGAAATTTCAACATGTTGCGGCCATGACCCTGGCGCCACGTTCACACATGAGATTATCTATTATTCTTTTTTAATCGATCACAAAACTGACAGAAACCACACAACCGATCAAGAGTCCGCAAGGAGCCCCTCTCCCACCGGAGATCGATTACTCTCGACGCCATCTTACCGAGCGCTCCGGCGAAATCCGAGAACTTTATGCGAACGACGAGGCGTGCGCCCTATCACTTACCCCTATGAAAAAGGAATGTGTGGATTAAATGGAACTCTGCGATTACACTTGATGCGATGAGGCCCCCGGGTTCCCTCCGACTGCGTGCGGATCCCCTTCATTCCACAGAAAAGAGCCACTTATGTCGAACATCTATCTCTTGTCGCCATACTGTGATACGCAGTACAAAACACCTCCTGCCAGCTTGAACTATATCCGCTACTATCTTAAGGATAACGGCCTGGAGAGCACGATCTATGACTGTGCCTATTTCGATAAAGAGTACGATGAGATCATTGAGATTCTGAAGAAGGGGGAGAGCGCCCCCATCGTCGGCATCACCGGCTACACCCGTGAACGGTTCCACGCCTACCGCCTGGTCAAACGTGTGCGCCAGGAACTGCCGGACGCCACCATCGTCGTCGGTGGTCGCCACTTCGGCTATCTCGCCCACGAGACACTCTCCCATCTGTCGGAAGTGGATAT
>JADGBX010000079.1 GCA_015231265.1 Magnetococcales bacterium
GAGGGAAGAAAATCTCCATGTCCGAGACCACCAGCACACCACCACTGATCGATACCCATGCGCATCTGTGTGACGACTGTTTTGACAGTGACCGCGAGGCGGTTCTGGAACGGGCACGACGCTCCGGGGTCGCTGCCGTTATCGCAGTCGGAGAAACCCTTGCCG
Source organism: Magnetococcales bacterium (assembly GCA_015231265.1). Lineage (GTDB taxonomy): Bacteria > Pseudomonadota > Magnetococcia > Magnetococcales > JADGBX01 > JADGBX01. The sequence continues at coordinate 166 of JADGBX010000079.1, forward strand.
ATGCACATCGCAATCTGGAGCTTGCCCGCCACTACCCTATGCTGAAACCGGCACTTGGCCTCTACCCCGCCTACGCTGAGGACACGGCAAGCGCCAACGCCATCGAAACGCTTATCAGAGAAAACCGGGAACGAATCAGTTCCATAGGTGAAGTGGGGCTAGACTATCAGATTGCACGTGAAGAGAAGGAGCGCGCGGCTCAACATATCCTTCTGAAGCGCTCCGCCCACTTGGCCATGGAGTTGGATCTGCCCCTCAATGTTCACTCTCGAGCGGCTGGCCGTCAAACCATTGAACTCCTGCTCGACACGGGAATCAAAAGAGTACAGATGCACGCCTATCACGGCCCTCATAAACCGGCTAAACGGGCTGTCAAAGCGGGATGGTTCTTTTCGGTTCCTGCATCGGTGGTGCGCTCGAATCAGATTCAGGAACTGGTATCCGCCCTTCCTCTGGACTCACTTCTTTTGGAGAGCGACAGTCCGGTTCTTTCGCCTGTTGCCGGTGAACGCAATGAACCCGCAACAATTGCCAACGCCATTGAGACGATAGCCCGGCTAAAAAGTGTGACAACAGAAGAGGCAATGGTTATCCTGTTGGAGAATACGACTCGACTCTACGGAGACTCTCTCTTGTCTCCCACAGCGTAATGATCGATCTTTCGATACGTATCCCCTTTCACCACGATTGGTCTCGATTCGATGCACCGCTGCCGTTATCGATCCTTCCCATTGTCACGAGTCAACCTGGCAGCGATCACGACGATCCTCGTCACTTTCTTCCTCTTCCTGTCTCCAATCGTCGCCGCGCCGATTACAGCCTCTGATTCAGAAATGCAGCCTGCGCACTCTGCACCTTCCCAGCCCCCCATACGCATCACCATGTTCTCCGACTATCCCCCGTTCACCGTCCTGGATGCACTGGGGCGGCCATCGGGTATTCTGGTAGATATCTGGCAAGCGTGGGGCAGGCAGGTGGGTCGCCGTATTGAGTTCCAGACCGTTTCCTGGCCATCGACTCTGAAGAGCATCAAACAGGGAAAAGCGGATATACACTCCGGTCTGTTTGCAAGCGAAGATCGGTCAGAGTGGTTGAGTTATTCACAACCCCTCTACGAGTTGAAAAGCTATCTCTATCGGCGAAAGGGGAGTCTTCCAACCGCACTGGGCCAGATTGCCGGTGAGCGTATCGCCGTGGTTGGCAATACGTTCCAGGAAACTTGGCTCAAGAAGAACTACCCGGACATCACGCTCTCAACCCATAACGGCGTAAAGGAGATGTTGATCGCCTTGATGGAGGAAGAGGTTGATGCGCTGGTCGGAGAACACCCGACAACAGAACACCTTGCCCTGCAACTGGGATTCGCCAGCCGGATTCAGACATCCGGCCCTCCCTTGTTGAGCAATACGCTCCATGGCGCTGTCCTCAAAGAGAATACCGCTCTTCAGAAAAAGATGCGTGATGGTTTTGATGCTCTGGACCAACAGACACTCTACACTATTGAAAAACTGTGGGTAGATGACCCTGAACGCCGCTTTTTCCACCCTCAGACTGCATCTGTCGAGCTGAGTCCCGAGGAGAAGAGGTGGATTTCTGACCATCCCATCATTCGTCTCGGTGTCGATCCAAACTGGGCACCCTACGAGTATGTTGGTGAGAACGGCACCTATCTTGGCATGGCCTCTGACTATGTTCGCCTGCTCAATGAGCGCCTAGGGCTCTCCATGCAGATCGTTCCCGATCTAACATGGAGCGAAGTCATTCAAGCGGGCAAGCAACGACGTCTCGATATCTTTCCGGCCGTTACCCGAAATCGGGACCGGGAACGCTTCATGACCTTCAGCCAACCCTACATTAGTCTCTCCTGGATGATCGTCACCCGGGCAGAGGATGCTGCTGCCGTTTCCGGGGTTGATAGTCTCTCTGGATGGAAAACCGCCGTGGTCCGCGACTACACCAGTCACAAGCGGATGGAGTACGATGCACCGGATGTCCCTCTGCTGATCCAACAATCGACGCTGGACGCACTTAAAGCAGTCTCAAGCGGCAAGGCCCGAGCGGCTGTGGTCAGCCTTGGTGTTTCAACTGTTCTGATTCACGGCCACAACCTCTCCTCCCTGCGTGTCGCTTCACCCGCTTTTGATGCCAAAGATCACCTCTCCTTTGCCGTGCGTAGCGACTGGCCCACTCTGGTCACCCTCATCAATCGTGGGCTTGCAACCATCTCCAAGGAGGAGCACCAGCGCATCTACCACAAATGGATTGCAGTGCCCATTGAACATGGCATCGACGAGCGAACCGTCATCTTCTGGGGTATCATTGGCACACTGCTCACCTCTTTGATCGTCGGCTTGTTTCTCTTCTGGAACAGAAGATTGCAGAGGGAGGTGTCGGTTCGGAGAAAGATCGAAGGCCGACTGCGAAGAGCGCGCTTTGAAGCCGAGGCCGCCAATCAGGCCAAAGGGGACTTCCTCGCTACCATGAGCCACGAGATTCGTACCCCCATGAACGTTGTGGTGGGCATGAGTGACGTGCTGCTGGACACTCCGCTCAATCAGGATCAAAAACTCTATATCCAGAAACTACAGCATGCAGGCACGACCCTGCTTGAACTGATCAACAATATTCTTGATCTCAGTAAAATCGAAGCCGGTCACCTGGACCTCTCCCCCTCGACGATCAACCCCACCGAGATCGCGCATCAAGTCATCAGCGTCATGACCGTTCAGGCTGAAGAGAAGGGACTGGAACTGCATATTCGGATAGATGAGGGAGTTCCGATACAGGTTGAAGGAGATGGCACGCGCCTCCGTCAAGTTCTTCTCAATCTGATCGGCAACGCCGTCAAGTTCACCGATAAAGGCCGCATCACGCTCACTCTGAATCAGGATAAGACTGAGAGGGAGAAACTCCATTTTCAGGTCCAGGATACCGGCATGGGTATCGGTCCGGAGAATTTGGAAAGTATCTTTGACGCCTTTACCCAGGCAGATGCAGGCATTACTCGCCGTTTTGGTGGCACCGGTCTAGGCCTGTCGATTTCCAGGCAGTTGGCATCACGGATGGGTGGACTGCTCTGGGTAGAGAGCGAACCGGGCGTTGGCAGCACTTTTCACCTTACCGTGACGATGCCACTTGTCGAACAGAGTGACACCACAAATGATCAGACAAACACCCCCTCTGAACGAGAACGCACAGCGGGATTCACGACGGACGATACATCGTGTCTGAACATCCTGCTTGCCGAAGATTCAGAAGACAATCAACTTCTCATCAAAACCTATCTGAAAAGAACACCCCATCAACTGACCATTTTCAGCGATGGTCGAGAGGCGGTGTCACATTTCAAGACCCATGCAGACAGGATTGACCTGATTTTGATGGATATTCAGATGCCGATCATGGATGGATACAGTGCAGTGCGTGCCATTCGCTTCTGGGAGCGCGAACAGATACGTACCCCCATTCCCATCTATGCTCTGACGGCCCATGCGCTGAGTGGTGATCGTGAGAAGAGCCTTGAAGCCGGGTGCAATGATCACCTAACCAAACCAATCAAGAAATCCGTTCTTCTGAACCTGCTGGCACAACACACGGCACAACGGGATCGCTGATTCTCAACCAACTGCTCACAACGTGCGCCATTCTACTATGAACCGAGACGCACCTTTTTCCGAACTGTGCTAGGATTCTTTCGCCGGTCGTCGGAATCTCAGACCAAAGACCACCCAGGGAAGTGCCCACGTTTACAGGTCATCTATGCCGCATCTCATTGTTGAAAACATACGCCTCCGATTTGGCCGCCAGAGAGTCTTGAGAGGTGTCTCCCTGACACAGGAGAAGGGGGAATGTCTGGCCCTGTTCGGTCCCAATGGGGCGGGAAAATCGACGCTTCTGTCGGTCCTTTCCACCCGTTTACGTCCCCACGGTGGACGATTCAAGCTCGGAGGGGTGAATGGTCTCGATAACCCTGAACTCATCCGGGCACGCACGCTGTTTCTCGGCCACTCAACGGGACTCTACGGACATCTGACAGCCGTTGAGAATCTCCGCTTCTTCTCTGATCTACGCGGTCTGGAGATCAGCGATTCGACTCTCAGGAAGAGTGTAACTGATGTGGGTCTGTCCCGATTTGCCGACCGGCCTGTGGGAGGATTCTCGGCAGGCATGCGCAAACGGGTGGCCCTTGGTCGCCTTCTGATCGCTCAACCCAGTTTGCTGCTGCTCGATGAACCCTATACTGCTCTCGATGCCCAGGGGGTTGACTGGTTGAACACCCGTATCCGGATCTATCTGGAGGGTGGTGGCTCGGTTATTCTGGTGACACACGACCCGGAACGTGTCGCGGCACTGCCACACCGCCAACTGCGCCTTGAGAACGGAACCATCGCTTCATGACTGACACCTCCCCCACAAATACAGGAAATCCTCCATGTTGAAGGCCGCATTCAGAATCGCCTGGAAGGATATCATCGGTGACTTCCGCCGTCGGGCAACCCTCTCCTCGATGCTCTTTTTTGCCATCGCCGTTCTGGTGGTCTTTCAAGCTGCACTGGAACCGGACCGCCAGGAAGCTGCACGCATCTTGCCCGGCCTGCTCTGGATTACCGTGCTCTTCACCAGTCTGGTTGGATTAGGACGCGTCTTTCAGGCTGAAGAGGAGGATGGTGCTCTGGAAGGGCTGCTGCTGTCGCCCATGCCACGGGGCGTGCTGTTTCTCGGCAAGTGGTGGGGAAATCTACTCCTGACCATTCTGTTGGAAATACTGCTTCTACCGATGATGCTGGTGCTCTTCAATGTCGATGCCTGGGGAGAGCTTCCGATACTCTTTTCCATTCTAATTCTTGGAACGCTTGGCCTCTCCGGACTGGGCGTTCTTCTCGCGGCACTCACCCAGAGTGCCCGCTCTCGGGAGACTCTGCTGGCGCTTCTCCTGCTACCTTTGGTCGTTCCCCTGTTGATCAGCGGTGTTCAAGCCTCCTCGGCCCTGCTGGCCGGAGAGATGGACACTCTCTGGCCCTGGCTGCGTCTCATGGCCATCTTTGACGTGGTTTATCTGGTAATGGCACCTTGGGCCTTCGGATGGTTGGTGGACGCCTAATAAGCGATCAATCCCGTCCTTCTACGAGGCGTCCTTCTCTCTCTTCTGCTTTTGCATCCCCTCCACGACATCGGCCAGACGCTCGCCGAGGATCACGCTGATATTGAAATTGAGCTTGGCGACGATGTGGGGGAAGAACTTGAGATCCTGTCGCTGCTTCTCGTAGTCAAAACGGAGGGCATTGACTTTGGTCAGTGCCCGAACATCCGCCGTACGCTGGGTCTCGCGTATATACCCGATCTCACCGAACACCTGTCCAGGCCCCAACGCCGCAAGCCGTGTCTTCTCTCCATCATCCCCTCGAAGAATCACCTCGGTCATGCCGGTGAGAATCAGGTACATGCTGCGTCCCGTACTTCCCTGCTCCACCAACAGATCTCCGGGCTGAAAGGTGCGCATCTCCGAGATCAGAATCGCCTTTCTGATCTGATAGTTTGTCATATCTCGAAACAGAGGGCTCTTGGCCAGCACCTCTCTCTGCATGGACATGGAGAGAATCTGATAGAGACCGATGAGACGGACACGTGACATGATGATCGGAGTGATCAACAGATCGGAAACCACGGCAAAGATCACCGTCAGCGCTGACAGCGCCCCAAACTGGGCAACCACCGTGAAGTTGGATAACAGAAGAATGCCGAATCCAAAGGATAACGCCAAACTGGTCGCAACCACCGGCGTCGCCTCTTCACGTACGGTCTGTCGTACGGCAGCATCATAATCGGAGGTTGTTCGGCAGAGCTCGTTGTAGCGGGAGAAGAGGTGAATCGTGCCATCGACAGCGATTCCGATGGCGATCACTGCTACCATCGCCGTCCCCGGATTGAGGGGAATACCAAGAAACCCCATGACACCGAACATCAGAATAATCGGAATCAGATTGGGGATCAGCGCGATCAAGCCACCTTTCAACGAGGTAAACATCGCTGACATGATCAAAAAGATTACCAACAGCAGCAGTCCCAGGGATTTCACCTGTGCCACCATGAGACTCTCTGCTGCGGCATTGATCAGCAGATTCTCACCGACGACGTGGGTCTTGACATTGATACCGGCAATCTGAGCTGTCACCCGTTTCAACTCGGCAATGTGGCGATTGAGGGTGTTGGAGTCAGTGATATTGTGACGCACGACGATGTTGGCGCGACGATAGTCGTGGCTCACGTAGGCTGAGAGATCATTGCGATGAAAAAACAGAAGATACTGCGCCACCAAATTGCGTTCAGCAGGAATATCGTAATAGGCCTCCTGACCACGATGAAACTCCCGGTTGACCAATGAAATGTGATCGACGATGGAGATGGTGCGATCGAAAACACCCTGTTTCTCCACAAACGCCTGAATTTTCTTCACCAGTGCCAGATTGCCAGGATCGAGAAACGCCTTGTCTCTCTGGGCATCCAGAGTGACGTAGAACACCTTCATTCCTGAAAGGTCCTTCTGGATCTGCTGTGTCTCCTGGATCAAAGCTCGATCGCCTCTGAAGTAGGAGAGCGGATCGTTGGTGACATAGAGTTTCGAGGCCTGAAAGATGAAGAAACCGCACATCAGAACCGTCAGGATGACGACTGAGCGGGCAAACCGCTGCCGAGTCGCGTCAAAGAGACGATCCACTAAACCAGGAAGCCCACTGATGCGCTCCTCACGCAGTACCAGGCGGGACTTGCGCGGACCGAAAAGCAGCATCATGGAGGGAACCAGAAGAATACTGATCACGCCGTTGGCAAAAATGGCAAACGAGGAGGCGATGGCAAAATCCCGAACCAACCCCATGCTACTGAAAATATTGCTGGCAAAGCCCAAACCGGTGGTAAAGACGGTCAGAAGAAGCGGCACGCCCAGGTGTTTGATCATGAAGCGCGTAGCCACTTCCCGGGAAGCGGCCTGCTGCTCGGTGCCCTTCTCCATCAACCCGCGGAGATAACCGGCCACCATATGGGTGTCTTCGGTGGAGCCGATGACAACGACGAGGGAAGGCAGCATGGCGCTAAGAATATTAAGTGGCAACCCGATCCACCCCATCATACCCAGAGTCCAGGTAATACTGAGCACGGATGTGACCAGCGGGATCACGGCAGCCGTTACACTTCGCATGAAGAGCAGGATCATCACCACCAACATCAGTGCCGACAGAGGAGCCAACAGGGTCAAATCGTTGAACAGGCTCTCTTTCAACTCGGAATTGATGCGCGGTGGTCCAATTTGAAACAGCTGCTCAAACGAGGGCCGGAATCCATCGAGAATCGACTCGATAACTTCGTTGACCCGTTCATCGTACCCCTCTTCGGTGGGACTCTCTCGCACCGAAACCATCAAAGCCGTAACCAATCCATCCTTGGAAATCAGATTGCCAACCAGGATGGGGTTGTCCAGAGCATCCGCACGGGCCTCTTCGATGGCTGCATGATCGACAGGCACCTCATCCAGAACCACTTTCGAGATAAGACCGTTGGTATCACCCCGAATGGTACGCAATGTGAAGAGATCATCCACACGCTCAACGAAATCGAGCCCTTCCAGCTTCTCGTGCAGCTTCTGTAATGCCGTGAGCTTCTTCGTACTCCAGAGTCCGCTGTCACGCACGTAGATCAGGGTTCGATTGTCGGAACCGAACTCTTCGGCTGTTTCGATGTAGGCGGGACGATCCGGATCATCATCGGAGATCAGGCTGGAGAATCCGGTATCCACACGCAGTTGTGGCAATCCCATGACCGAAACGAGCGTCATCGCCACCATCAAGAAGAGAACGGTGATCCGATGCGTGACCCCTAACATGAGCAGTTTTGCAACCATGATTCCCCATCACCACGCGGTTGGATCAGATAGCTGAAAGAGCAACAATTATGGTCCGATTACCAAGAGCCTTCCGGCTCAGTATTCGTCCGGATGCTTATAACGTTTCCAAAAGTTCCAGTAGCACCACCCTGCCACATAGAAGATCGATCCGGTCAGGAAGAAAAGCAACATATTGGGTGACGACAGCATCAGGAACAGGAAATAGAGGCCCAGTGCCGAGCTTGCAACGGCAAACACGAGAAAGACCGCCAGTCGGATCATCTCGCCGATCTCCCACTGATGACCCTTTTGATCCTCTTTCCCCGAGTGGCGCTCCTGATACTTCTGTGCCTCACGCCGGGTAAAACCACTTATGCGCGTATATTCGTTCTCTCGGTCATCCTGACTCGACCTCTTCTGTTGCCTAGGAGAGAGCTGAGGAACCACCTTCGGGCGGGCAGGTGGTGCGGATACAGGTGTTCGAGTCGGTGAAGGCGCTGCTGTCTTGGACTGGGTCGGGCGTCGAGTGGCCTCGCCACTTCCCTTCTGACCGGCAGGGACATCCAGAGGATCAGATGCACGCCCACGGGTTGTTCTGGCTGAAATATCCTTCGTGGCCGGCTTCACATCCGGATCGGCAATGGCATCCACTTCCTGGGTCGGCAAACGCTCATCATCCATCGGAGAGATCACTGTTTCGACATCAGCGTCCTCTTTCAGAACATGCCGCCCTTCCTTGTTGCGACGATTCGCTTTCTCTTCAAACGCTGCTTCGGCCTCACTGCGTCGATCAAGAACCTTTTCCCACGATTCTATCCGCTGTGGACGATCCTTGACCAGAACCTTCATTCCCCAGTCGATACCATCCAACAACGCCTCAGAATAGTGGCTGCGGGCATGCCCCAGGCTCTTGAGAAGAGGTGTCGGATCAGGCATCTCCGACAACAGAGCGCTACTACGATCCGTAGAGTAGTGCGGCACTTTGCCGGCAATGATCCGATAGAGAACCGCAGCCATTGCGTAGATATCAGTCCAGGGCCCCTGTTTCTCATTGCTGGAAAAGTACTGCTCGAACGGCGCATATCCTGGTGTAAGCAGTGCGGTGAGGCTCTGATCACCGTCGCCCATGGCCTGTCTGGCCGAGCCGAAATCCAACAGCACAGGGGAGCCATCCTTACGCCGAATGAAGATGTTATCCGGCTTGATATCCCGATGGATGATACCTGCGTGATGCAACGTCTTGAGTCCACTGAGTAGAGGGAACAAGATTCCACGAACCTCACCCTCCTCCAACACTTTGCGCCGCTTGATCACCTGAAAGAGGCTCTCACCTTCTTCATACTCCATCACCATGAAGGCGGTGTTGTTGTGCTTGAAAAAAGTGAGCACCCGAACCAGATTGGGGTGTTTGAACTTGGCAAGAGTCCGCGCTTCCTGAATGAATCGATCCAGTCCCCACTGAAACTGACCGGCAACCTCATCGTTCTTGGGGACGACCTGTCCCTCCTCATTGCGGATGGCAAAAGTGGTTGGAAAGTACTCCTTGATGGCGACGGACATCTCCAGAGCTTCGTCATGCCCCAGATAGGTGATGCCGAAACCGCCCTGCCCCAACACTTTCTTCACTTCGTACTGATTGTTGAGCAGGGTGCCTGGGCCGTAGGCGTCTGGATAGGATTTTTTCATGGTACGGGCCGGTTCCTGTCGTCGTGGAAGTGGAGGAGCAGTGGTGACTGTTCTCACACGAAGAGTGATTCATGACCAGTTGAAGACGGAGTTCTCACAAGAGGTCAGTACTGTTTCAACATCATCGGTTTCCAGGGTAACCAAAACGAAATATCATTCTAGTCAACGAGCGGGGCTTTACTCAAGATTCCGCACGCATCAATACAGTGTATTTTCAATTGACGCAAACCCTGAACGCTACGTCAACGGGGATTTCCGGCCAAGCCGGGAGCTATTGAGCCGCCATGACCCAGACCGGACACGCTGCAACACGCTCAACAGACCGTTGGATCGCCTGCCACGAATGCGATCTGATTCACCCGGTCGTGGCTATTGACGGCCCGGGAAAAGCGAGCTGCCGTCGCTGCGGCTCCCCCCTCTACGCCTCGATTCCCAACACCATTGATCGTGCACTGGCCCTGCATCTTTCAGCCTTCATGCTGCTACTTCTGACCAATCTTTACCCGTTCATCTCCCTTAAACTGGGAGGACGCATCGAAACCAATATGATGGGCTCCGGGGTTCTTGCCATGGCAAAATACGGCATGCCGGAGTTGGGTATTCTGGTTTTTCTTACCAGTATTCTCTTTCCACTGCTCTCCACCCTCGGCATGATCTCCATTCTCCTGCCCATGAAGTTCGGCTGGACACCGCCCACCATGCCCGGTGTCTACCGTTTTGTCCGAATCATCTCCTCCTGGAGCCTGTTGGGGGTGTTCATGCTTGGGCTGTTGGTGGCCATCGTCAAGCTGTTGGATCTGGCAACCGTCATTCCAGGTATCGGTCTCTTCGCCTTTATAGGATTAATCGTGGTATCAACAGCCGCGTTCTCCCAGTTCGACCCCCGTGTCCTCTGGCAGACTGCACGCTATCGGACCGGAGAAGCATTTGACGACTCCGCTCTCGACGACCGGAAAGGAGCCCTCAACAACGGACTGATCTCCTGCCACGACTGTTCACTTCTGATCCCACTGGATACACTGGACAGCCACGGCCATGGTCGCTGCCCTCGCTGTGGCTCGTCCCTCCACCCCCGAAAGCAGGATAGCATTATCCGAACCTGGGCACTCGTGGTCACCGCCTGTATTCTGTTGATACCGGCCAACACCTATCCGGTGATGACGGTCATCCGTTTCGGTCAGGGGGCACCGGATACCATCATGAGCGGTGTCATCCATCTGATCGAGGGGGGGATGTGGCCGTTGGCACTTCTGGTCTTCTTTGCCAGTGTCGTCGTTCCGGTCACGAAATTGATCGTTCTGGTCTTTCTTCTAAGATCGGTCCAGAAACGTTCACCCTGGCGCCCAACAGATCGAACCCGACTCTATCGAGCAACAGAGGTGGTCGGAGCCTGGTCCATGGTAGACATCTATCTCATCGCCATTTTAGGCGCCCTGGTTAATCTTGATGCCATCTCGACCATCGAGCCGGGCATCGGCGCAACCTTTTTTGCTTCGGTGGTGGTGGTAACCATGATTGCCGCCCACAGCTTTGACCCCAGACTGATCTGGGACAACCTTGACGGTGCACCATGATCAACCCCGGAACGCATGACGACGTCCCTGATCCGGCCAATTCGGAAGATGTTCCCGTCCTGGCCAAAGATGACGGCACCCATATGCCTCTCACTGACTCCCGATCACCGGTTATCAAGAAACGGTCAGGCCCCTCCATGGTGTGGCTGATCCCCTTGATCACCGCCATTATCGGCGGCTGGCTGATCTTTAAAACACTCTCGGAGCAGGGACCGGTTTTCACGATCACCTTTGAAACGGCAGACGGAATCGAGGCAGGAAAAACCAAGATCAAATATAAGAATGTCGAGATCGGCCATGTGGAGTCGGTCAGGTTCAGTGAGGATTTCACCAAGGTTCACCTGACGACGACATTGAACAAAGAGGCAAAATCGTTCTTGCGGCGCGGCACGCGGTTCTGGGTGGTGCGTCCCAGGCTCAGTCTGCGCGGCGCTTCGGGGTTGGGAACCCTGGTCTCCGGCGCCTACATCGAGATCGACCCCGGCCCCGGTGCACCGCAAAAACACTTTGTCGGACTTGAAGAGCCACCGGTGATCACAGCTGATCAACATGGCCGCAAGGTGATCCTCATGTCACCGAAGCTTGGTTCCATCGACACAGGCTCGCCGCTCTACTATCAGGGCATGCTTGCGGGTGAAGTTCTTGGTCATGAACTCGCCAACGATCAGAAAAACGTCTTCATCCACGTTTTCATCAAAGCGCCATACCACGAAATGGTGCATGGCAACACCAGATTCTGGAACGTCAGTGGCGTGGATATCTCCATGGGAGCAGATGGTTTTCAAATGC
>JADGBX010000007.1 GCA_015231265.1 Magnetococcales bacterium
CACCGAGCAGATCGACGGAGAATGTTCCCTTTCCACCGCGCATTCCGCGATGGACCTTCAAACCGCGCAAGAGATGGCCAATGTTACGACTTTCAATGGTAACTTTGCCCTCATAGGGACCAAAGCCTGTCCTTCGCAACCATTCGAATCGACCTTCCATCTCTTGTCGATACCGTTTCAGACCCGTCTCCTTATCAATCGTTGCCGTCGTATCTTCCTCTTCTCCCGGCTCCGGCGTACCAAGTGTATAGAACTTGAGAAAACCAACTCGCACTTCCCTGTCCTGCATTTCCGCCTTCAATTCCAGATCATAACCATCCTCCCCATTGGCCAGACTGATACGCTCTGCATCCAGATAGAGATCGATCAACGGCCAGTTCGGCGGAACCTGTTTCAGGTAGTATTGATAGAGCGCTGATGATGAGGCTGGAAGTGGCTTGCGAACTTCATCCCCAATCCACACAGGGAGGAGCTCCAGACGTTTCAGGTCGGCTCTCACCTGCCAGTCTGGACGCTTTTCAGTGCTTGCCGCCCGTCTTGTGATACGGACATTTCCTGAGCTTCCTCCTAGGAAAAGATTATTAAGATTGAAGCGTCCAGTCTCCTGTTTCGCATTGAAAACGCCATCTCCTATAAAGGAGAGGCTGCCCAACTTTGCGTCCATTTTCATCAAATTGACGGTTCCATCAGGAGTCAACAGACCATTCACCTGCAGCTTCCCAGTCTCCCCCGGCAAGATATCCCAACCCATGGGTCCTTTGAGACGTACGTTATTAATCTCAGCAAGTGTATGGAACTTATACGCGTTCTGCCCTGGAATACGTTCAAAGAGTAGCTCGACTGGAACCGACCCTGAAAACATCCCATTGGAACCTAATAGAGGCGCCATCCACGAAACGAGTAGGGACTCATCAAGTGTACTTTGGAGCTTAAGTTGAAGCTTACTCTTCTCTGGATTCTTCCGATAATCTTTCGCTTCCAGTCGGCCTTGCAGATCCATCTCATTAAACACGGCTCGCTTGGCGCCGATGAATATCCGATTGTGGTCAAAACGGATTTGACCGTCAAAATGACTGATTACTTCTTCGAGAAACGGCAGCTTAATCCGTGCCTCGAGAACATTGATTCGTCCTTCATACTCCGCATTATCCGGAGCATCGAGAGGCATTGATATGGAGAGTGAAAGATTGCCGGGACCATGGAGTTCGGAACCGGTTAGCCCAATATGCTTATCCCACTGCAACACATCACTGGAGATAAAATCACGCCAAAGATGCTCCAACGTAACATCCGCCTTGGCATCAATCAGTAGCTTGGGCTGTTCAGCAAGGATATCTGGGATACGGACCGTTCCTCGCACCCGTTTGCTGCCGCCCACGACACCATCACGCACATGGATGGTCATTGCTGAACGCTCGAACTGGAGTTCGACGTTGGCATTCTTGATCGTCGAGAGACCCGGGAAGAAATCCACCTCACCCCGTTTTACTTCACCGGCGATGGAGAAGATATAATTGGAATGGCCATCCTTCCTCTGTTTGGCATGGGTAAATGGGATTCTGTCAACAGGACCGCGTATCCTCGCTTTGACTTTGGTTACACGGCCACTCTTAATCGACTGGTTCAACCATGTATAGAGTTTTTCAGGCAGCAGCGATTCGGGATAATAATTGGAGGCTTGCTCGGCAGTCGTTCCTGATCCAGAAGCTGAAAGATCGATGAAAGGCACCTGCTTACTACCCAACCGCTTCAGAGCCAACCGTCCTTGGAATGCGCCGTGTTGGTTCTTAAGCTTAAACTTTGGAATAGTCAGTATATAGCTTGAATCCCGCTGTTTGCGTACGGTTCCTGAAGCACTGAGAACATCGACAGGCAGTGGTCTCTTGAAAAGGTGAGGCCAACGTAGAGAGCCGTGTCCAACAGATAATCTCCAACGCACATCAAGAGGCTGATCTGGACCCCATCTGCTTGATGTCTTGATGTTAATCGGCGCACGCAGCCCTTTCAACCAGCGCGTGACTGCTGGCGTTCCCACCCTCCCGGAATCTCCGGAGACTTCGGTCAGATACGGGGTGAAAGCATCAAAAAGAACATTATTGACACGGATGGCCAGACTCCAGTTGCTGTCGGGTCGTCTCTGCCCACCCGCCGTGATCCGTGTTCTGGCCATGAGGAGTGTTGGTGGAGTCGAGGGTGCATCTCTCATTCCCTTTTTTCTGGTGCTTGCGGACACTCTTCCCGATCTTGCCGTCGAGTGCTTGGGAGTCATCAGTTCTGCAGAAGCATCGAATCGAAACACACTGTCCCGATCCACGCCGCTCTCCAACTGAACGGAGTGGAGCACAATCGGCTGTTTCTTTGGAGCACCCGCAGCACTCATCTCATCTACCCAGGTGATCGTAGAATCGCGAAACCGGATGTTTGCAAGTTGGAATCTATTGAAATCAAAACGGAAATCAGCAGATAAATCACTGTGCCCACCAGAAATTGGAAGCGCAAGAGCCCCCTTGCCGATATATAGCCGACCTTGGCTGTCTCTCTTGATCAATACACTGGCACTGTTCAACGTTGCCCGAAGGGGTTGTCTATCAAATAGCCACGACAGAGGTGCCAGAGTGAGATCGACCTCCCCTGCAGTTGCAACAAGACCTTTCCCCCCCGGGACAAAGGCCGAGACATTCTCCCCTTTGAGAGAGAGAGAACGACCCACATCGAGAGAAAGATCAGCAAGGGTGATGTGAAGCCCGGTCTCCTCAGAGAGAAAACGATTCATCTCTGGTATATAGGGCTTGATATCCGGTGGAAAATAGACAAGCCAGAACATCACACATGCCGACACCGCAACAACAACCATGATCAGAAGCTGAATCACATGGAAGGTGGTAACGAACAGAAATCGCGGCAGCCGTATCCACCAGGGTGCACACGGTGCTTGAGCGTTCACATCGTTGTTTGGTGACGTGGACAAAACTGCGCAACCCTTTGAAATAATTCCTTTTAACACTTCTACTCACTACCGATCAGAAACGAGTCGAAAACGAACACCTTCGAACTGCCTGAACGATTCCTTCAATACACTTGCAAATACCATTGCAAAACCCGGTCCATGCCCAACCATGGCCTTTGACACATCTCTGCTCCAAATCCCTTCTGAAGAGATGTCGTCAGCCAATAATTAGAGGCTCGGCCTCCTGAACCTATCCATTTTTTTCCTGATTTCTGAGCAAAGGTCTGTATGATCCTCTGGCAAGACCACTCCCGACGCACTCATTGATATCGGGAAACCAGAATAGATGGAGAGCACGTGTGAGCGCACAACCTGTTGACCTGCTTATGAATCGTTTTTCACTCACCCGTGAACAGGTGACATCTTTTCAGCACGCCCTTGATCAAACGGCCTCACCGAAGAGGGGCTGGAACGCTCTCGAACGCTGGTTGGAACGTCATGGAGAACAGGAGGAGTTACTGGGGCTGATGCAACAAGCTCTGGAGAACGAACGCGACCAAAAGCGGCTGGCCTATGCGCTGGGCAATAGCCCTTTTTTGACACATCTGGTGACACGGTGGCCACGGTTTCTTGACATGAATGGCCATGAAACGACCATCTGTTTCGACAACAATTCCAGAATCACCCTTCTTGAAGAAGTGATGAAACTGGAGAGTCTCTCCGAAGTCGAAACGCTTCTTCGAGAAACCAAACAGCACGTCTACTTCCAGATCGGTGTCCGAGACCTGACTCGTGAGGCAACGCTGGAAGAGGTGACACGCACCCTGTCCAATCTGGCTGACGCCTCTCTGGAAGCCGGATATCTCTGGCTTAACAGAGATCAGATACGTCAACACGGCAATCCCATAATCACCATCGACGGTGAGGAACAGCCTGCCCGATTTGTGGTGTTGGGGATGGGAAAACTGGGGGGACAGGAGCTTAACTTTTCATCGGATGTGGATCTGATCTATCTCCACAACCACGATGACGGCTGGACCGACGGCAAGCGACAGATCAGCATCAAAGCTTTTTTTACGAAACTGGGCAGAAATCTGGCCAAGTTGTTGAGTCAACAAACGGCAGAGGGCCATGTCTTCCGTGTCGATCTTCGCCTGCGACCCGAGGGAGAGAGTGGCGATATCTCCCTTTCAACACGATCCGCAGAAATCTACTACGAGTCATGGGGGCAAACCTGGGAGAGAGCCGCCATGATCAAGGCCCGCCCGGTTGCAGGAGATCTGGAGCTGGGCGAGCAGTTCCTGGATGCGATCCGGCCCTTTGTTTATCGTCGCTATCTCGATTATGCCTCTCTGGATGCGATCCGGAGAATGAAGAAGAAGATCGATGATAAGACTCAGAAGAACGAAGACCACACACGAAACGTCAAGCTGGGATATGGCGGTATTCGAGAGATCGAATTCTTCGTGCAAGGCCACCAACTCATCCATGGAGGACGGCAACAGGCGCTGAGAAACCGACAGACGATTCCGACACTCGGAATCCTTGCGGAACTCGGTTATATCGACACCGACACCACGGAGAAACTGTCAGATGACTACCGTTTTCTGCGCACCGTAGAGCACCGACTTCAGATCGTCAACGAGCATCAGACTCACTCACTGCCTGAAGAGGAGAGTGAGATCACGGCCCTCTCGAAACGCATGGGTATGCAGGACAGCGAATCATTCAGTCACCGATTCAAGGAGGTAACAGAGCGAGTCCATGACTATTACGGAGAGATGTTCCTGACCACCGATGAGGAGAATGCCATGAGCCAGGAGATGAAAATCGCCCGTCAGATCCTGGAATCCGAAGCAGGTTCAGAGAGG
Organism: Magnetococcales bacterium; assembly: GCA_015231265.1. Taxonomy (GTDB): domain Bacteria; phylum Pseudomonadota; class Magnetococcia; order Magnetococcales; family JADGBX01; genus JADGBX01. Next base: position 4,819 of record JADGBX010000007.1, read on the forward strand.
AGAACGACACTGCTTGAGAGTGCCGGATTTCAGGATCCCGGACGGGCAGATTCCCACCTGACAGCGCTGGAGCAAGGGCCACGTTCCGGCCACATGACTGAGAACATGCGACAGCGCTATGAACGATTCTCCGTCATTCTACTGAAGGAGATTCTTCTTGCCCCGGACCAGGATATGGCGATCAAACACGGTGAGGCCTTTGCGCTGCGGGTGGGAAAACGCACCTCCTGGATGGCGCTGTTGATCGAAAATCCCAACGTTTTGGCTATCCTTGTCCGACTGTTCGGCACATCGGCCTATGTTTCACGGTTTCTGAATAACCACCCGGAGTTAATGGATCAACTGGTGACACGTGGTTTTCTCGATCACTATCACAGTCGGTCGGAGCTGATCAAAGACCTGTCGGCACTTCTGGAAGATACCGGCAACGACGTGGAAGCAGGTATGGATGCGGTCAGGGAGTTCAAGAACGCCGAAGTGCTGAGGTTGGCGATCCGCGACCTCTCAGGTATTGCCGATCTGGAGGAGTCAATGGCCGGACTCTCCGCTTTGGCAGATGCCGTTCTAACCCAGGAGTTGATCCTGGCCAACCATGAGATGGAAGAGAAACACGGCGCTCCCATGTTTGTCGAATCCGACGGTACTCGGAAAAAAGCGCCCTTCGCCATCATCGCCATGGGAAAACTGGGAGGCGAAGAGCTCAACTACGCATCCGACCTCGATATCATCTTCATCCACGGCAGTACGGGAGATGAAGCGTGGACGGATGGCAAACGCAGCATCTCCAACACCCAATTCTTCTCACGCCTTGGTCAGAAGATCATCACCGGCATCACCACCCTCACCCGTACAGGAAAACTCTACGAACTGGACATGCGCCTGCGTCCATCGGGAGGATCGGGCCCTCTTGTTACTTCCATCGACTCCTTCAGAAAGTATCAACGTACAGAAGCGTGGACATGGGAACACCAGGCATTGACCCGCGCAAGAGTTGTGGCAGGCCCACTGGAATTTGTCACCCTTCTCAAGCAGGAAATCAGAGAAATCATCACCCTGAAACGGGATGTTGAGTCCCTGAGAAAAGATGTGATTGAGATGCGAGAACGCATGTACTCCGAGAAGAAACCGAAGGAAGGTACACTCGACATCAAACAATCTCGTGGTGGTATTGTAGATGTTGAATTTCTTACTCAATTTCTTATTCTGAGCAACGCATATTCCTACCCGGACATCACAACACGCAACGTCAATACCGCCCTCTATGACTGTATGCGTTCTGGTCTGATCAGCCGGGATGAGCACGATATTCTGACAAGCGCCTATAGATTCTATCGTCTGGTGGAAAATCGCCTGCGTCTTCTTCACGACCGGTCAGAAAACCGCATCGATAACGATCCCCTCACCCGTCGTCGCCTGCAGCGCTTGTGTGACCTTCCTGAAGAGACCGATGTTCAAGCGCTTCTCACTGACTATTTTGAACAGGTTCGGCCCCTGTTCAATCGCTATCTGTACTTATGATTCACCCCCCGGATCCATTCACTTATCGAACGTTTCGAGAGCCTAGGGGCACATTGACATTGCGCGCGGAAAATCAGACTATTCCTCTTTGTAAAAATAGAAACACTCCAAACCGTGTAGGATACCATCATGCAGGACATGGACGGAAAAATCTGGCAAGACGGAAACCTGGTCGACTGGCGTGATGCGAAAGTACATGTTCTGACGCACACTCTGCACTACGGAATGGGTGTCTTCGAAGGCATTCGCTGCTATGAGACCGACCGGGGATCGGCAGTATTCCGTCTCGAAGAGCACACCGACCGCCTCTTCAACTCGGCCCATATTCTCAATATGAAAATCCCCATGAGCCGGGAAGAGATGAATGCTGCGGTGTTGGAAGTAATTCGCGCAAATGGGCTGAAATCGTGCTACATCCGCCCACTGGTGTTCTATGGAGCCGAAAGTATGGGGCTCAATCCTGCGGCGTGTAAGGTGCACACAATCATTGCCGCCTGGAAGTGGGGAGCATACCTGGGCAAAGAGGGCATGGAGAAGGGGATTCGGGTTAAAACTTCCTCATTCACTCGCCACCACCCCAATGTGGTTATGACGCGGGCGAAAGCGGTCGGAAACTACTCCAACTCCATCTTGGCCAAGACCGAAGCGATTGCTGGTGGTTATGATGAGGCGATGCTTCTGGATACGGAAGGCTATGTTGCAGAAGGATCGGGGGAGAATGTCTTCATCATTCGTGAAGGCGCTCTCAAAACACCGCCTTTGGATTCCGCACTCAACGGCATCACCCGTGACACAATCATGGGAATTGCCAAGGAGATGGATCTTCCTGTAGTGGAACAGCGCTTCCCTCGGGATGAGATCTACATCGCTGATGAAGCGTTCTTCACCGGAACTGCAGCTGAAGTGACTCCGATCAGAGAACTAGATGGTCGCACGGTGGGGTCTGGAACCGCCGGACCCAAAACCAAAGAGATCCAGAAACGGTTCTTTGATATCGTCCATGGTCGGGTTGATGTCCCCGACTCGTGGTTGGCATTCGTTTGATAGAGAGTGTTTCTGGCAACTCAATCAATGAAAGGTGCGTCGAGTTCTGACGCACCTTTTTTATTGCATGGAAGCGAAGATTGCGAGAAGTGATCAGCGCTATTCCGGAGGGGTTGTGGCAATCCTGATCCGCTCAAGCGTGACCGGATCCATATGGTTGAGAATCGTGCTGATATAGAGTGAGAACTGCCGCAGTTCACGCAGCACCCCAAGTGTGTCGTCTCGACGCGCCTCACCCTGTTCCCGCACTATCTTTTCCATGCTTTCACGAAGCGCGGAAATGACCGATTCGGTATCAACTTCAACCGAGACGGGAGCAGCCACAACCGGTTGCACTGCCGCTTTCTCCTCCTGGAGCGTAGACTCCAATCGAGAGATCATTTCTGCATTCATGGAACGGTTGTTCTCATGAGCAGCCTGTTCAATCTTCTGTTTCAATTCCGGCGGCAGACGCAGTTTGAATTGCGGATCGGTTCTTGCCATTGCCAACGCTCCCAGCACAGAGTGTCATGGAGGGAGATTCAAACCTCCCATCCGAGTATGCAGTCTCTTTCGCATCAAAATGCGTAGTCAGATTCGTATACAACCCATCATGCAACCGTTATGCCATACAGTTTGAACGACCAACAGCGGCCAAGAACGGCGCACAAGACGGACGGATGGTTGAGAATCACGGCACTTTTTGATACAAACAGTATGATTCTACAGTGAAAGAGTCTCCATCACCGTCGTAAAAAGAACAGATCACGCTTTCATAACATCTGTCTCACGGTGGCGCAAAATACTACGTGGCGAACCTCCCTTTGACTGAGATTATGACACATCCGGTGTCAATCGGCTGTCAGCACAGCAGGGGGAGTGGCAACAGTCTCATTATTACGGACACGACATATGAACAGTAGCAACTATATCTTCACCATGCGGGAAGTGACCAAAGTGGTCCCTCCGAAACGGGTGATTCTTGAGAACATCACCTTGGCGTTTCTTCCTGGGGCGAAGATCGGAGTTCTGGGGCTCAACGGAGCCGGCAAGTCAAGCGTGCTTAAGATCATGGCTGGAATCGACAAGGACTTCAACGGTGAAGCGCGTCCTGCCGATGGCACCAAAGTGGGCTACCTTCCTCAGGAACCGGAATTGGATCCGGAGAAGGATGTGCGTGGCAATGTTGAAGATGGAGTCCGAGAGGTGAAGGATCTTCTGGATCGCTTCAATGAGGTCTCCATGAAGTTCGGTGAGGTGACAGATGACGATGAGATGCAGGCCCTGATTGAGGAGCAGGGCGAACTTCAAGAAGAGATTGATCGCGTCGAGGGGTGGGATCTGGACAGAAAGCTCGAGATTGCCGCCGATGCCCTGCGCCTTCCCCCTTGGGAGTCCGATGTTACCACACTGTCTGGTGGTGAGAAGCGCCGCGTTGCACTCTGCCGCCTGCTGCTCTCTTCACCGGATATGCTGCTACTGGACGAACCTACCAACCATCTGGATGCTGAATCGGTTGCCTGGCTGGAGCGTTTTCTTCACGACTATACCGGGACAGTCGTTGCCGTGACCCATGACCGTTACTTCCTGGACAATGTTGCGGGTTGGATCCTGGAACTGGACCGCGGACGTGGCATTCCCTGGAAAGGCAACTACACCTCCTGGCTTGAGCAGAAGGAGCAACGCCTTAAACAAGAGAAACGGGAAGACCAGTCCCGTCAGAAGCGCATCTCCCGAGAGTTGGAGTGGGTGCGCTCCAGCCCCAAAGCGCGCCAAGCCAAAAGCAAAGCCCGCCTTCAGGCCTATGAAGAGCTGGTCTCCTTCAGCCGAGAACAACGCAAGGAGACACAGAGCCTCTTCATCCCACCCGGGGATCGTCTCGGAGATGTGGTGATTGAGTGCGACGGCCTGAAGAAGGGGTTTGGTGATCGCCTGCTGATGGATGATCTCTCCTTTATTCTGCCGAGAGGCGGCATCATGGGCATCATCGGCGGCAATGGTGCCGGTAAAACCACATTTCTGAAGATGTTGGTGGGTGAGGAACAGCCTGATGGCGGAACACTGCGGTTGGGTGAAACCGTGCAGCTCTCCTATGTAGATCAGGGGCGTGGAGATCTTGAGGACAAAAAAACCGTTTGGGAGGTGATCTCCGATAGCCAGGAGATACTCACCCTCGGTGATCGTGAGATCAATTCACGTGCCTATGCCTCGTGGTTTAACTTCAAAGGCTCCGATCAACAAAAACCGCTGAATGTCCTATCAGGGGGTGAGAGAAACCGACTCCATCTCGCCAGAATCGTGAAAAGTGGCGGCAATGTTCTGCTTCTTGACGAACCCACCAACGATTTGGATGTGGAAACCCTTCAAGCTCTCGAGACCGCTCTGCACAGCTTCCCTGGGAGCGCAGTCGTCGTCTCCCATGACCGCTGGTTTCTGGATCGGGTGGCAACGCACATCCTCGCGTTTGAAGGGGACTCGACCATTACTTTCTATCAGGGCAACTTCCAGGAATATGAAGCCGACCGTCTCACTAGAATGGGACAGAATGCTCAGACACCTCAGCGGATGAAGTATAAGAAACTCTCTACCTAAGCTCAGCATTTCCCTGAGTGTGAACAGAAACGACAACGGCCTTCCACGTGGCATGGAAGGCCGTTGTCGTTTGTAGAGCATCAGCTCAGATCTGAAACAGAAAAGACCTTACTGGCTGGGAGTCTCTCGGGTCACTGGTGGCGTAATCGTGTCAGGCACTACCGCTTCCATGGAATCCTGCACAGTGACTGGAATGGTCTCCATGGCTTCTTTTACTGCCGGGACAGCGGTTTCGACTGCCTTCTGAACAGCACCGACTGCCGATTCAATGTTTCCTTCAGCCTCTGAAGCCAACGACTCCATCGCTTCAACAGCGGAAGAGCCTGATGAACTGCCCTGTTCAGGAATCGTGCTCTCTTGAGGCGGAAGAGGCGTTTCTGATGTTGGAAGCGGCACACTGTCCACAGCCGACTCAACAGCAGGGGGCGGCACGACGAACTCACCACCCTTGGCAGGAACTGGCATGGAGGGAAGTTCCGGTTCAGTGGGAACAACAGGGGCTTCCTTCGTCGCCTTCTCTTCGACGGCAACGCCATCCTCCATAACAGTAGTACCTGCCGATTTCTGCGTGGTGAAAAAAGCCAGAGAGAGGCTGGTGATCATGAAAACCGTTGCGAGTATCGCTGTCAGGCGGGTCATGAAGTTACCGGACCCCTGGGCTCCGAAAACACTCTGAGAACTACCGCCAAAAGCAGCGCCCATATCAGCACCGCTGCCGCGCTGCAACAGAACAACAAAGATGAGAGCCAGAGCGGCCATGATGTGGATAACAGTAATGATCAGCGACATGATGACGCTTCCTTGTCAATAGATACGTACAGAGATGGTTGATTCCCATCTCGACTTTCAAGATAAGAGTAAGGGAGAGTTGTGCTGCTAAGAGAGTAAGGTCATGCATCTCCCGGAACAGAATCAATGATGGAAAGAAACTCCTTCGCTTTAAGGGCAGCCCCTCCGATCAGTGCTCCATCCACATCCTCCAATGCCAATATCTCCTTGGCATTTCCGGCGTTGACGGAACCACCATAGAGAATACGAATTTTGCGCGAGACTGTCGAACCAAGTTTTTCCTGGATCTGCTTTCTCAGAAAGGCATGAACCTCCTGAATCTGACCAGTTGTTGCCGTAAGACCTGTACCGATGGCCCAGACAGGTTCATAAGCAACGACAAGTTGCTGCTGTTTGCTCGCCGAGTCCGGCAGCGCAGGGAAGATGGCATCCATTTGACGACCAACCACGTCAAGTGTCCGTCCCCCGTCCCGATCCTCCCGTCCTTCTCCAAGACAGACGATGGGTGTCAGTCCATTCACATAAGCCGCGACCACCTTCTCCATCACGGATTGATCGGTTTCGCCAAAGAGGCTACGACGTTCGGAGTGGCCGAGAATCACGTAGCGACACCCCACATCACGTAACATCAAACCGCAGATCTCACCGGTAAAGGCCCCACTCTGCTGAGCAGACATGTTCTGGGCACCCAATTTGATAGACGAGTCCTGAAGATGTTGGTGAACCGCATGCAAAGCGGTGAAAGGTGGGGAAATGACCACTTCACAAAGGAGTTGACGCTCTTCACGTTGGGAAAGTCCAACTCGGATCTCGTCGGTGAGGGAGCGCGCAGTCTCTACCATACCGTTCATTTTCCAGTTTCCGACAATCAGTTCCCAGCGCCGCATGAATCACATCCTCGGTTCAACGGTAAACCGTGATTAAACATGGGGAAACAGCAGCATCTCACCCACACCCTTCGAGAACGGAAAATAATACGTGAAATCAACTGCGCATTCAATGAACTTCACGAAGAAGAAACGTAAAGATCATATCCAGAAATCAAACGCGGAAGAGTATCGGCTTTTCTTCCAGCAATTCTCCAGGCATAGTTGGAGGATGCATCGATCAGCAACAACGAGTGTGCGCAGAGTCCAGACGCATGAAATCTCCCTGGATTACAGGTGATAGAGCGCCTGTCTTCAGGAATTATCACGTTCCGGCTATAATGAGGCTCAGTCTGACTATTCGGAATGTGAAGCTCCGGCAATACGGAATCAGTCAAAAAGCCGGAGAATAAACACTGTACATGAGCGCTCTTCTGCTCATTTCAATGCAGCCACGGCGAGCAGAACGCTTTTTCAGACAGAGCCTAACCAAAACAAGAGTCGGGTAATCCCAATGTCGACGGTTGAATCCCAGGAAGAGAGATCCCTATTCGAAAGAAATCTCTCTATTATCGAAGAGCGTTGGCCCTCTGTCCATCAGGAGCTGCTCCAGGAGGGTCTTCAATCGGAACGGCTGGTCGAGATGCTCACCGAGCTTCCACAACCCACTGTTAAAGTTGCCGGCATTCACCTCACCAGCGGTTATGACCGAATACACGATGCCCGGCTTCAGGCAGAGGCTATTCCGGAGGAGAGTAGCGAAGCGTGGGTTTATGGCTGCGGTCTTGGTGACCTGCCTCGCCTTCTGCTGGAGAGAGAGCGCCTAACCAGAATCACGGTGGTTGTACTGAATCCCGATGTGGTGTTCAGAACCTTGAGCCATGTGGATCACGGTGATTGGTTGTCCGACTCCCGAATTTCCCTCTGTACGGTTACCGAGTCTGGTCCAGTTGTTCAACGCCCTTTTGCCGCCTCGACAGCGTGTTTGAAACTGGCTGGAAACAGCCGAAATGGTGAGCGCCTTGCGGCCAATGTTCTTCTGGAACTCTCCACACCGTTCCTCAATCGCGACTTCACCCAGGCAGAGTTGATGCGGGAGAGAGTGCGCAGCAACCGACCTTTCGTTCAACGCGACCGTGATGCCGCAGAGCTTTTCGGGACCTTCCCTTCAGAAAAAGTGGCTGTGGTTGCAGGGGCTGGTCCGACACTCTCCGAACACCTCGACACCCTCTATCACAATCGGCATCGATTCGTCATCATTGCCGTGGATGCCGTTCTCTCTACCCTCATTCATGCTGGCATTCGTCCCGATTATGTCATCACAATCGATCCTTACCCGATGGTTCTTACCCTTTTTGAGACCAATCTTGAAGGGTTTGAAGAGACACCATTGATCTATTTCCCGACTGTGGATCCGACGGTTCTTAACCACTGGCCCGGCCCCCGTTTTGTCGCCCGCTCACACAGTCCACTTCACGATCTTCTTGAGGCCGACTCTCCAGACGGTGTACTTTTCGCCTCAGGACTCGTCATCCACCCTGCCCTTGATCTCGCCGTCAAGATGGGCGCAGAGAAAGTCGTGCTCACTGGTGCCGATTTCGGCTTCCCCAATCATGAAAGCCACGCCTCCGGTAGCAGGGTTCGCCGCACCGTCCACCAAGACCGGATTTCGTTAACCGTAACAAACGGCAACGGTGAAGAGTTTGCCACCATCACGTCCTATCGCAATGGACTACTTGATTGCGAACGTTACATTGCCGGACTCTCTAAAACCACAGTGATCCAAGGCAGCCGTCGAAGTGCACGGATCGATGGATGCAGCGCCCTTGATGAGACGGAGCTGCACACTCTTTGGGACGGGAAGAACCGCCCACACTTGAAAATGGAACGGGGTTACAAAAAGTATCTCACCGATGAACGCAACTCCGATCCAACCAGCTCCGCCTGGGCACTGCTTGAAAACGGCAGAACAGCAATGGAAAAGGGAGACAATCCACTCGATATTTCAGAGATGTTTCAAGCTGCTCGACATCTCTTCTTCCACACCCATGATCAACGGGGGGAGATGTGGTCTTGGAAGGCGCTGGCTGATGCTGCTCTCAACGATGACGACCCGGATCAGGCATTGGGATGTCTTGAACATGTAATGACGGCATTGGAGTCGGTTCCGGATCATCAGTTACGTGCAGAGGCACTGCTTTGCAAAGGCTTGTCCATGCTCAGGTCGGAGGCGACACGTTCTCCGGACGAAAGCATGACGGCTGTCAAGCACTTGGAAGAGGCGATGCACATCTTTCGCGGTATGGATGCACCGGTTTGGGAAGCCCGTTGCCGACGAGCATCAGCACGCTATTATGAACAGGTGGGTCGCTTCGAAGATGCCGTCACTCAGGTGCGTTCGGCTCTAGTGATTCTTGAACAGGCGTCTGCTCTGACCGATCAAGGCCGCTGTCACGATAGATTGGGAGAACTGCTCGTCCGGCTCAACAGATTCGATGAAGCGGAACAGAGCATTTTACAAGCCATCGCCATTCACCGACAGACGGGAAACAGGTACGCTGAAGCCATGTCCCGCAACGCTCAGTTCAGTATTCAGTTGGAGCATGGTCGTCCAGAGCAGGGAGACTCTTCTCCAAATTGCCTCACTATCCTTGTCAAAACAGCACGTTGTTTCCGTCAGGGTCTGGAGGCCAAGGGCCATGACATGCTGACTCGTCTGATCGATTGCCTGCTGAGTGGCATACGAGAAGGCGCTCTGGTCGTCACACCGGAGCAGGTTACCCCAGCCCTCCACGCCCTAGCCCAAGCGCAAAAGAGTGGTGACCTTCTGTTAGTCGCGGATATTCTGGAGTTCTCGATAGGACCAACGTGGTTTAATGCTAATAGACCACAATAGTCCATCTGACAATGTTCACTTTCACACATGCGTATCCGGGAAAGCGATGACATCACGAATATCGTCCAACTCCAGTGCTAACATCACCAGACGATCAACACCGAGCGCGACACCTGCACAGTCAGGCATTCCTGTATTCAAACCGGCAAGAAAACGCTCATCAACAGGCAAGGCTGCACGACCATCCCGAACCCGGTGACGATTCACCAACTCGAATCTCTTCTGCTGCTCTAGTGCATCGGTCAACTCCTGATAACCATTGGCCAATTCGATACCGCGCACATAGAGTTCCGTCCGCTGAGCAACCTCAACGCCATCTCTCTCGCAGGTTGTCGACATGGCAGCACGACTGGCTGGAAATTCGGTGATGAAGAGCGGCTCTGACCACTTTTTCAGTTCAGGCTCTACGACAAATCCCCACAGAAGATCCCAGAGAGCCTCACGATCCCAGGAGACAAGAGTTCCATTCTCAACACCGACATCTCTCTGCTCTGCTTCTTTCTGCAACACCGCGTGCGGAGCTGTAAAAGGGTCACAGCCTACACACTCGCGAAACAGTTGCCGGTAGGAGAGCGTCCGAGGCATTGGCACTTCAATGAACCGTGAGACCAACGCCCAAACATCCTCCATCAATCGCGAGAGATCCCACCCAACACGGTACCACTCTACCATGGTAAATTCGGGATTGTGCAGCGTGCCGGACTCATCTTGTCGAAAGACGGGACCCATCCGATAGATCGACCCCGAGCCCGCACTCAACAGCCTTTTCAACGCCGTTTCCGGCGAACTCATCAGATACCCATCCTCAGACCTGACCGGCTCAATATTGGGTTCCGGTGCCAGAGCACGCATCCAACACGGGGTTTCTACTTCCATCACACCGCTTTGGAAAAAGTGATCCCTGATTTCATGCAAAATGCGCGCACGCTCCTGAAGTACAGAGGATGACGCAGATGGGGACCAAGAAAGCGATCTCCCACACTTTGCATCATCATCCATGAGCGAGTCTCACTGAAAAAGACGCTTGAATAGAGCACAACTCACTTCTTCGCGCGCTCCACGTAGGATCCGGTACGCGTATCCACTTTGATCCTCTCTCCTTCGTTGATAAACAAGGGAACCTTGACGGTCGCGCCCGTCTCAAGCGTGGCCGGCTTCGTGGCTCCTGAAACCGTATCTCCACGCACGCCCGGTTCACACTCGGTAATCGTGAGCACAACAAACGCCGGAGGGACCACGGAGATGGCCTTCCCTTTCCACAGGGTCACCTGATAGTTTTCCTGCTCTTTCAACCACGGCATAGTTGTCCCAACCTGGGCCTCGGAGATGGCGACCTGCTCGTAACTGTTGGGATCCATGAAGTGCCAGAATTCACCATCATTGTAGAGGTACTGCATGTTGGTATCCATCACATCGGCCTTGGCGACGGATTCACTGGACTTGAAGGTTCGCTCGATAACCCGACCGTCGATGAGATTCTTGATCTTGATCTTGGTGAACGCCTGCCCCTTGCCGGGTTTGACGAACTGGGCATTGACGATGATCCACGGCACTCCGCCGATCTCAACACGGGTGCCCTGGCGAAGTTGGTTATGATTAAGCATGATGTCTCTTTCCTACTGACTTGAAGTGTATCGTTCACCACCGGTCCCATGGCACCGACAGGATGCCCTGGAAAAAAATGGAAAGTTTACATGGTGCCGAATGGCAAATCATCCCCTGACGCGCTGAAAAAGCGTTCTCAGTTCAAATCCAAACACCCGCTTGCAGGAAAAGAGCACGACTCCAAACCCGCTAAGCAAGACACCTCTCAGACTAAATCCGAGAAAAAGAACGCACACCTCATCGATTCCATAAACGATTTCCCAAAAAAAATTCCCCCGTTATTTCGTTCTAGAATGGGACAGGTTCCAGATGGTCTGATCGCTCTGGAACAGCAGTATGAACCTCAAAAAGAGGAGCAGGAGATCCATCCTGACTTCGTTCAAGATCCCCTTGAAGAAGAACAGTGTCACAGTGCTTCACCTCTTCTATTGCAAAAATATCGAGGTCGGGCACTGATGTTGGCTGGGCGCACATGTCCTATTCACTGTCGCTTCTGCTTCCGCCGACACCGACCAACACTCTCCAAGGAACAGCACGAAGAATCACTGGAATATGCACTGGATGCAATTGAGACAGACACCTCTTTGCGAGAGGTAATCCTTTCGGGTGGTGATCCACTGACACTTGACGATTCAACACTCGGTTTGGTGGTTCAAAGACTCAGTGCTCTCGCTCACCTTGAGCGAATAAGGGTCCACACCCGTGTTCCCATTGTCACACCGGAACGAATCACCCACTCGCTCCTTGATAACCTCTGCAACAGCCGACTGCCAACAGTAATCGTTCTCCATACCAACCATCCCAGTGAATTGGACACGGCAGCATCACAAGCGATCAAAGCTCTCCGCGAAAGAGGCGTCCTATTACTACATCAGGGCGTGCTGCTACGTGGTCTCAATGACTCGGCTGAAGTGTTGAACACCTTATTCAAAAGATTGATATCACTAGGAGTCACTCCCTACTACCTCCATCTTCTGGATCCTGTAGCAGGCTCTGCTCACTTCTCAGTACCCGACGAAGATGGGATCACTTTGATCCACCGACTAAGACAGCTTCTCCCTGGTTACATGGTTCCTCGTCTAGCAAGGGAGATTCCTGGCAAACAAAGCAAGACCATTCTCGCCTGAACCCACGATTAAACCACAAAGATCCATTCACAGTCGGCCAGAAGCTTCCTTGATCCCATCTTCTCCCACCCCTACGCTGGGTAACCAGTGACAACTCACTGCTTTTCGGGTTAATGCACCATGGCACCGTCTACACTCCCTTTGCACTCTCCACATTCCGAGAAAGAGACCCCATGGAACGCGCCCATGTCCGTCTCTGAACTGAACACACGGGTGCAGACACTGCTTGAAAACTCCCTGCCCTATTTCAAATTACGTGCAGAGATCAACGGTTTAAGAAAGCCGGCGTCCGGCCACTGTTACATGAATCTGATCGATGCCGATTCGACGATCAGAGGAGTCATCTGGCGCAGCACCCTGCGCCGCCTTGCCGTTCCTCCGCGAGAGGGTGCGACGGTGATTGTATCGGGCCGTCTTACCGTCTACGCGCCTCGCGGTGAGTATCAGGTAATCATTGAGGGTTTAAAACATGTCGGCCTCGGGGATGAACGGGAAAAGCTGCTGCAACTCCACGCCAAACTGGAGTCTGAAGGGCTGTTCAGCAGTGAAAGAAAACACCCTCTCCCCACCCTACCCCGTGTTATTGGTGTCGTGACCTCGGCAACGGGAGCGGCCATTCATGATATTCAACGCGTTCTTGATCAGCGTTTTCCCAATTACCATCTGATTCTCTCCCCCTGTCGGGTTCAGGGAGATGGTGCCGGAGAAGAGATTGCAGAGGCTCTGAACCGTCTCAATAGAGATGGTCGGGCCGAGGTGATTATCTGTGGACGTGGTGGAGGTTCTGCTGAAGATCTGGCTTGCTTCAATGATGAGCGGGTGGTAAGAGCAATCGTGCACTCTTCCATCCCGGTCGTCAGTGCTGTTGGTCATGAAGTGGATGTAACACTCGCCGATCTGGCTGCTGATGTGCGAGCAGCCACCCCATCAGCTGCCGCGGAAAGGGTGATGCCGGAGGCAAAGGCGTTGATGCTCCAGGTCACGACACTCACTCGGCATCTGCAAAGTGCTGGCCACCGCCATATCCAGAAACAGCGCCAGGCTCTTCTCTCTGAAACAGGGCGACTTCGCCATCCACGACAGCAGATCGGCCACCTTCGCCAACGCTGTGACGACGAGACTGAACGGCTCCACCGTGCCTTGCACCAGCTGAAGAGAGCACAGGCCCGTGCTCTGCAACCTCAACGACAGAGTCTCAATCTGTGGAGCAAAAACAATCCATTTCGACTTCTCAAGCAGAAACACGACTACCTGCACGCACGACTGATCCAAGCAATGGAGCAGCAGATGCAGGTTAAACGTCAACGTGCCCGTTCCCTATCAGCCCTGCACACCTCACTGTCACCACGAGAGGTGCTGGAAAGGGGGTATGCGATCGTCACCTCCCCTGAGGGCAGCGTCATCAATAGCACCAAAATGGTCCACGATGGAGACCGACTGCATGTTGCCGTGGCCAACGGTCAGATTGACGTTGACGTCGTCGCTTCTCATCCAGATCAGAAAACGTCTTGAATCCAAACGCCCAGGGAGATCACCCGATGTTCATGCAGATTTCACCTTTTTCCCGCAGCCATCCGGCTCCTTTAGTGGCGGCTCTTCTCGTTACTCTTTCTGGGTTTCTGTCTGGTGCAGGTTGGCCCCAGTATGCCCAGGCATCCCAAGCGGCCGAAGAAATACCGATGCTGGTTCTTTCCGGCACTTTGGAAGCGGGATCGGCAGTGCTGCTTCATGTTAAGGGGGCACCGGAAGGTTCCAGGCTGAAGGGAAAACTCAATGGACACGCCTTTCCCTTTGACGATCAAGGGCGTGCTCTTATCGCACTAGATATGCGAACCAAGCCTGGCAACATCCCCCTTCGGGTTACAGTCACCACACCGAATGGAGCAAAACACCGTCTGGCTAAAACTGTTTCGGTAAAAAAAAGGGAATACAAAGTCGAACGTATCGATGGCCTGCCCAAAAAAAAGGTGTCTTTGAATAAAGAGGATTTGGCTCGGGCAAAAAAAGAGACGGCAAGCATTCGCGCTACCTACAAACTGAAAGGTGGCCATGCGGCCTACGGCAACGGCTTTCAGATGCCAGTTGAGGGACGCATCTCAGGCGTCTTCGGCAGTCAGCGCATCCTTAACGGCAAGCCGCGCAGTCCGCACAGTGGTGTCGACATCGCCGCACCGAAGGGAACACCAATCATGACCATTGCCCCGGGACGGGTGGTCCTGGCGGGTAAGGATTACTTCTTCACCGGCAACACCATTGTGATTGATCATGGTGATGGTGTCTCTTCACTCTACTCACACCTGAACGCCATCCATGTTTCAGAAGGAAACTGGGCACCTGAAGGAACTCTGATCGGCGAAATAGGCATGACAGGGCGTGCCACAGGCCCACACCTCCATTGGGGGGTGAGAGTTCGTGGTGCCCGCGTCGACCCCCTGATGTTGCCTGGAATCAGAAACCGCCGTTGAAACATGACAATGACTGCTATCCTCCTCACGCAATACACCTGAGATCATTGAAGTGAGGGGAGGATTCTGATAGCTTTGTGACGTTTTTGACCATCCTGTGAATTCCCGACTGGAAACGGCCTATGACCGCTGCCGACCAAACCCCCATTGCCTTCGAACACGCCCTGAATCGACTGGAAGAGATCGTCCAACGGCTTGAGCGGGGAGATCTTCCTCTTGAAGAGGGTTTGGCTGCATTCGAAGAGGGTATTACGCTCTCACAAGCGTGTCAGGCCCGTCTTGATGAAGCAGACAAGCGGATTGAGGAGCTGACGGCCTCCTCTCTCGAAGACAGTGGTTCAGAGGCATAGCACGTGGATCTTTCCGCCTATTTGAATCAACAGCAGGAGCGGATGGAGTGCGCTCTTGATGCGATGCTTGCGGATATCGACTCCCCCTCACCACGTATCATTGAAGCGATCCGCCACTCACTGATGGGCGCTGGAAAACGGATTCGCCCTATTCTGATGTTGGCTTCCTGTCGAGCTGTGGGTGGTAATGATGAGCATGCCATCCCCATGGCCTGCGCCATGGAGTGCATCCACACCTATTCGCTGATTCACGATGATCTCCCTGCAATGGATGACGATGATCTGCGCCGTGGACGGCCAACCTGTCACAAAGCATTCGATGAGGCGACGGCGATACTGGCGGGTGATGCTTTGCTCACACACGCCTTCCACTTGGCAGCTCAACATGTCCCGCACCTCTCCTTATCCGCCCATCTTGATTTGATCTCCTCCCTTTCCAAAGCGGCAGGTATCACAGGAATGGTTGGAGGCCAGATGCTGGATATGGATGCGGAAAATAGAACCATCTCTCTTGAGGAGATGCAAACGATTCACCGTCATAAAACCGGTGCATTATTAAGATTTTCCTGTGTTTCAGGAGCCCGTATCGGACACGCATCGGAGGATCACGTCAACCGTCTGAAGCAGTATGGTGACGCAATCGGCCTTGCCTTCCAGATCGCTGACGATATCCTTGACGTGGTTGGAGATACCACCACCCTGGGCAAACCTGCTGGTTCTGATGATCGTCAGGCCAAATCCACCTATCCACGTCTCATGGGATTGGATGGAGCCCGTCAGGAGGCCCAACGTCAGCACACGATCGCCGTGGAAGCCCTGGCTCCCTTTTCTAACGAAGCCGACCCTTTGCGGGCCATTGCAGCGTTCATCGTTCACCGCACCCACTAGATGGCCAACCCATGAGTACTGATCAGGACACTCTGCTGAAGAAGATTCGAGA
Source organism: Magnetococcales bacterium (assembly GCA_015231265.1). GTDB lineage: Bacteria > Pseudomonadota > Magnetococcia > Magnetococcales > JADGBX01 > JADGBX01. The sequence continues at coordinate 20,990 of JADGBX010000007.1, forward strand.
CCCGCGGGACCTCCGAGAGATAGCGGAATCCTCTTTGCCCGGCCTCGCAGAGGAGATTCGTTCGCGCACGATTGACGTGGTTTCGCAAACAGGCGGCCATCTGGGAGCAGGACTGGGCGTTGTCGAATTGACCATTGCTCTGCACTACGTGTTCAATACACCCAGTGATCGGCTGATCTGGGATGTTGGCCATCAGTGTTATCCACACAAGATCCTCACCGGTCGCAATGATCGCATGCCTACACTGCGCAAGCGGCACGGACTCTCCGGGTTCACCAAACGGAACGAGAGTCCCTATGACCCCTTCGGTGCCGGCCACTCCTCTACTTCTATCTCCGCCGCGCTCGGGATGGCGATGGCCGCTCGACATAAGGAGGATGACCGCTTCCACATCGCCGTCATCGGTGATGGAGCGCTCTCTGCAGGCATGGCTTTCGAAGCTCTCAACAATGCGGGTCACATCGACGATATCCGTTTGTTGGTGATCCTCAATGACAATGAGATGTCGATCTCTCCCAACGTGGGAGCCATGTCATCCTATCTCAGCCGTATTCTCAGTGGGCCGCTCTACACATCTCTCCGTGAAGGAACGGGACGGGTGCTGGGTAAAATCAGCTCGACTCTGAGTGAAGCCGCCATGCGGGCAGAGGAACATGTAAAGGGGATGATCACTCCCGGAACGCTGTTCGAAGAGCTGGGTTTCACCTACTTCGGTCCTCTGGATGGCCACGATTTTCAACAGCTTCTGCCCACGCTACGCAATATCAGAGATCTTAAGGGGCCGGTTCTTCTGCATGTCAACACGCAGAAAGGCAAAGGCTTTGCCCCTGCTGAACACAATCCCTGCACCTATCACGGTGTCTCTCCCTTTGACCGACAGACCGGTGAGATCCACACCTCAAATGGCGCTCCACCCTCCTTTACCAAAGTGTTTGCTGATCAGTTGATCGAGCTGGCACAGAAGGATTCAAGAGTCGTTGCCATCACTGCAGCCATGCCGGAAGGAACGGGGCTCAATCACTTTGAGGAGCGTTTCCCCGCACGTTTTTTCGATGTGGGTATCGCCGAACAGCACGCCGTCACTTTTGCCGCCGGTCTCGCTTGCGAAGGGCTGATTCCCGTGGTAGCGATCTACTCGACATTCATCCAAAGAGGTTTCGATCAGATCGTTCACGATGTGGTCCTGCAGAAACTCCCTGTCGTCTTTGCTCTGGATCGGGCCGGCTTGGTCGGTGCTGATGGTGCTACCCACGCTGGTGTCTTTGATATCTCCTTCCTGCGCTCCCTGCCCGGTATGGTGATCATGGCCCCGTCTGATGAGCAGGAGTTGCGGGATATGCTTGCTACTGCTATCGAACTGGAGCGACCGGTAGCCATACGCTATCCCCGAGGATCGTCAACTGGGATGGAAGCTTCTCCTGCAACCCCCATATCCCTTGGACTCAGTAGGCGTCTCAGAAAAGGGACGGATCTTGCTATCGTTGCCATCGGCCACCCAGCCCTTGCTGCCAAAGAGGCTGCGGATATTCTCGGAGAGGAAGGAATCTCGGTGAGCGTCTATGATGCTCGATTTGCAAAACCAATGGATGAACAGATGCTGCGTGAAGCAGCCACCCACCCTTGGCTGATCACACTTGAAGAGAACGCGATTCAAGGGGGGTTCGGATCTGCGGTTCTGGAGTTTCTCGTTAATCAGGATCTGATCAATCAGAGCCTCAAAGTCAGGAACCTGGGTCTGCCTGATCGATTCATTCCCCATGGCTCACAGGATCAACTGCGACACGAGCTCAAGATTGACTCCGATGGATTGGCCGAACAGATACGCGAACTGATCGGGGCACCGATCAGAACTGCAAAGGCTTCATGACCCTGCGCCTCGACCAACTCTTGATGGATCGAGGTCTTGCCACCTCTCTGCGACATGCCCAGGCGTTGATTCTGACCGGTGATGTGTTGGTCAACGACCACCCTTGTACAAAAGCAGGGACTCCGACTCCTGCCGATGCTCCCGTTCGAATCCGCAGTAAAAAAGGCCATCCCTGGGTTTCCCGAGGCGGCTTGAAACTGGACCACGGACTCAAAACGTGGAACATTTCCGTCCGCAACCGACACTGTTTGGATATTGGAGCGTCAACGGGAGGCTTCACGGATGTTCTGCTGACACACGGGGCACAACGCGTCTATGCTGTCGATGTGGGATATGGCCAATTAGCCTGGAAACTCGTGCAGGATCCACGGGTCGTCAACCTCGAAAGAACCAACGTCCGTTCTCTTAGCACTGCTTTAATCCCGTCAGATATCGACTTTCTCTGTCTGGATGCCAGCTTCGTTTCTCTCTCCGCGATCCTGCCGTTTGCCCTGCCTTTCTTATCACAAGAAAGTCCGGGAATCGCTCTGATCAAACCCCAATTTGAAGCAGATTCAGTAGATCAAATACCCAAGGGTATTGTGGAGAATGACGCAATACGTGATAGAATTGTCGGAGACGTCGTCAACAAGGTGCAATCCCTTGAGGTCGAGATTCAGGATCTTCAACCTTCCCCCATTTTGGGAAGCAAGGGAAACAGAGAGTATCTACTCCTGTTTCACAAAGCACCTTCAATCAAACAAGGAGACGAAGAGCGATGAGTCACGGCATTCGTCACCATGAATTCGCCACTCCGTTCATTGATAGAGCGTTTCGCTTCCGTTTAAGAAGTGTCGTTGTTCTCAGTATGGCGTTGCTCCTCACCACCGGGCTGCTGGTTCCGCAAAGTGCTTTGGCAAGCTATCAAGAAGCGATGCAGCTTCTTGAGTCCAAACAGACGGAGCGGGCCTATGAGAAGTTACGGATTCTTGGGAAGCGGGGACATGCCAAAGCCCAGAACACTCTTGGCAACATCTACAAAGATGGGCTCCATGGCATTTCCCAGAATGATACACGCGCCTTCTACTGGTACAGGAAAGCGGCGAAACGGGATAACAAAGCCAGGTCGGAAATGCGCAAGGGCGCAAAGAACGGCTTGCCCGCAGCAATGCGCAACTTGGGGTTTCTCTATCAGTTCGGTCGAGGAACCCGAAAGAATCTAGCCAAGGCAGCGCACTGGTACCGAAGTGCGGCTCGCAAAGGGGATACCCTGGCTCAACGCTACCTGGCCAACCTCTATGAGCATGGCGATGGAACCCCCCTCAATATGCGTCAGGCGGCCCATTGGTATATGAAGGCTGCCAAAGCGGGGGATAGTATCGCCCAGGTTCGGTTGGCACAGCTCTACAAAAAGGGGGGGAAAGGTCTCGCAGCGAATCTTGCAGAATCGGCGCGTTGGTTTAAACAGGCTGCCATGCAGGATGATATCACTGCCATAAGAAATCTTGGGTATCAATACAAGCGTGGACACGGCGTTCCCCAAGACCCAAGACAGGCGGGAATCTGGTATAAAAAACTGTTTGAGAAAGAGAAAGATCCCATTGCTGCGCGATCACTTGGATACTTCCATGCTAAAGGACTGATTGGATCCGGTATCAGTCCGCAGAAGGCCGCACGCTACTATCTGTCCGCTGCGAAACAGGATGATCTCATCGCCCAGAACAATCTCGGTGCTCTCCACCAGAAACATGCGGAAACTCTGATTCCCCTTGAACCCCTTACTAAAACGGATGTGGAACTGACGGATCTTGCTGATTTGACCGATTCTGCCCGTCGTTACCGGCTGCGGCAATCCAACCTGAACCACGCCTATCACTGGTACCTTCTTGCAGCAAAACAGGGGTTCTCGCTGGCCCAGTACAATCTCGGGGCACTTTTTGAAGAGGGTATTGGGATCGAACGTAATGCCGAAGAAGCGGCTAAGTGGTTTGAGAAATCGGCCAAGGCCGGTAATCAGCACGCCCTTTGGCGCATGGGTCGACTCCTGGAACGGGGCGACGGTGTGAAACGCAACACTAAACAGGCTCTGGCCTACTACCGAAAAGCAGCCTCATTCGGCCATTCAGAAGCGAAGAAACGGCTTGCAGCTCTTGAACGTATCATGACGCGCAAAGAGAGCGGTATTTTCCCTGGAAGTGATGAGGCGATCGTCGAACAGCTTTCTAAACTGGGGTACGGCAACGATATTCCAACACCGGACACCCTTTCAGCAGGTCCCGTGGCAACGATATCCAGCGAAACCACCCAGTCTTTGAGAGAGGAGCTGGCCCTTCTCGGCTACAAACCCTCCCCCTTTGGCTTCTGATACTCCAACACTGGTCGAAAAAGAGGAAGAGAGATGTCCACTGATCAGGATAATGAGGACGACGAGATCCAGAAGGAGCTCCGTGCTCAACAGAAATTCAGTATGTCGGGTGCCATTGGTCGCTCAGCCGGAGGAGCGATGAAAGGGGCTTCACCGATCCCTGAACGGGATCAAGTGGTCAATGCCCTGGTCCGCTTCTCCAATGACTCAGTACGTGATGCCTCCGGCGCCTTGAAGTCACTCATTAAACGTCGAATCAAGACCAATCTCCCAACGATTGACGCCCATTTGGATGATCCGCTCACTGCTCTGGAAGAGATTTTGCGGCCAATCGTTGAAAAAGAGGCAGTCCTGCACGAATTCGTCCGTCAGGTGGATGTCAAATGGGGCCAACTGATGATGGAACGACCACACTTTCAGAAACCGGGTCAGACCCCTCACCCTGATGACGAATACACCCATTCATCAGTGAAAAAAGCTGTGACGGATCTTCTTAAGAAGATTACTGATGAAAAGCAGAGGTGAGATGAGGTGGGGGTAGAAGAGCGTCAGCCTGCTATGGCCAGAGGACCGATCACCATCATGAAGAGAGCTGTTGATACAAAGATGAAATAGACGTACAAGGGCCAGTAGATTTTCTGCATTGCGCCTTCACGCTGACCGATCTGATCCAATTTACCTTCCAGATAGTAGGCCAGAAGCAATACACCACTCCCCAATCCCACCGGGATCAACCCTTTTCCAGGGGGAGCTTCGAAGTAGCCAAAGGTGATCACCCATGGGATCAGACGCCCTGTTGGCACCTCACCCCCGACCCAGAACATGGTGATCAGAACAGTCCAAGCGCCGAGAATCCACTTACCATGACGGCGAGTGAACACACGTTCTTCCTTCTCGCCACTCTCCTCTTTGGTGACCTCTTGCTCGTGATTGCTCGTCTCTTCAGCCATCGGGCTCTCCTCACAAGATCAATACATACCCCCTCTAGCATGACAGGGTGCGATGACTGGTTACTTTCCGAGATTCCGACCCACTGAACAAGGGATTGATTGATGCATGGCTTCAACCCATGCTCCCCATATCCTGGGAGATCACTCTCGACACTGTAAGGGAGAGACTCTCAATATTCCCGTTTGAATGAGAAAGTTCAACCGGTATATTCTTTTAAATCAATGTATTCACAGAGATCAGAGACGACCACGACGGGCCTGAAGGAGGGCGAGTTCTACTTTTGTCTGAGCGGGAATCGCCTGTTTCGAACTCCACCACTCTTTCACACGGGATTCAGTGGTACGGAGGTCACGGGCTAACGCACGGATATAGATGCTGGGGACTAAATCTGCACCATAGAGCTTAGCGACCATCTGCTGCAGTTCACTTCTCTGTTGACGAGCAATCGGCTTCTTGCGACCACGAAAAGAGCGAGAGAAGCGGCTGATACTTCCTGTTTTTTCAGAATTAGTCTCTGCTTTCGTATGGTTAATTTCAGCTTTCATGGAACGGAGATAGTCTGGTGTACCAAAAATCATATTGCTGATATTTTTTGATGTTCCAACAAAACCTAGATCATCAGATGCAAATGCAAGAACGCTCATTACTCTATCTCCTCAATCCTAACGTATTCTGTCGTTTCCCAAGGTGTATCCGACGCTGTTTGCTCTACAATCTTGTCGTTGTGTGCGTCGCTGTGTTGCCAAGCAATAAGCAGAAGTGGTGCCAGTTTATTTAACATAGTGTTATTATTTGACAATTTATAACGAATAAAACCTGCCAGGTCATTAAGTGCCCCTTAATCTCCCACTTTTTGACAGTTTCCCGACACCGCACTCGATGGCAGAGTCACGATCATGTTCTTCATAGACAGGCTTTTGACACTAGGTGAACACCACCCCGGAAATAACAGACAGAAACATAAAAATCAATAGGATAGAGACAAACACAAACAACAGATCCTGTAAAGGAAAGTGCGCATGACAGAGAGTCTTGGCGTCAGTGAAAAAAGTATGACATCATCTTTCTGACACTCTGACCTGTATATTGAACACAGTTGAGTTGGCAACAGAATGATGTTGAATACTGCCAACCCCGTGACACCCCGGATGAACTGACCGTGAACCCGATCAAACTTTCCATCCTGATTACAGTCGCCGCTCTGACAGTCAGTCTGCTGTTTGAGACCTGGACGTCGGACTCCTTATTTAATCTGGAGTCCATGATCATGATCGGTCTCCTGGGTTATGTGTGGTCCAGAACAACACGGAAGATCAAATCACAACATGAAGAACGTTCTGATTCCAAACTCTCCAATGATCCCCTTCAGGACAGTGCAGAAGTCTCCTATTATCACTCGCTTTCTGAAGAGGTAGAGCGCGACGACGGTGATGAAACCGGATCCCAACCCTATGACCATGAAAAACGTCCGTTTCTCATCTGTCACGAAACGCCCTGGGCAATCACCAATCAAGGTGAAAGCGTTGGTCGATATAAGAATGCTTCAATTCCCTCCTGGATTGAAACTTCGGATGGGCGTCAGGGAGATTATCACGGCATCTACCCTCTTCACCCACCTTCGGCCTGTATTGGCTATGAATTTCCTTTCAAAAAAGAGATGGTTATCGCACCTGGCCTAGTCTACAAAATGCGAGATTCATAGGACCTACTAACTCTCGGAATCTCCGCTGGATCCGAAATTGCTTCTTGTTTGGCCATGAGAAAACCTAAAATCACACCGATGATGGCGCAGTACCACGCCATAAAAGAACAGCACCAGGATGCCATCCTTCTCTACAGATTGGGTGATTTCTACGAGTTATTCTTTGATGATGCAGTCAAAGCGTCCGGCGCTCTGGACATCGCTCTCACCCAACGGGGTAAACATTTGGGAAAACCGATCCCAATGGCCGGTGTGCCGGCCCACTCTGTTCAGACCTATCTCAAGAAACTCATCGATGCCGGTTTCAAAGTGGCTGTCTGTGAACAGATGGAAGCTCCTGGTAACAGTAAAGGACCGGTTCGCAGAGAGGTACGCCGGGTCGTTACACGAGGAACTCTGACAGAAGATGATCTTCTATCGGCTCGATCTCACAATTTCCTGCTCTCCATCGCTTCCCGTGAGACTCGCAAGGGCAAGGAGATCGGCATTGCAGCGCTTGATCTCTCTACAGGACACTTTGAAACGCTGCCTCTTCAATCCTGGAACGACGTTGCCCACGAACTCTCACACTACGCACCTGCTGAAATCCTGGTTCCCGACGAATGGCAACCACCCATTGAATTACAGTCACCGGAACTCGCCCAGTGGTTGGAGAATATCAGCTACCGTAGAGAGTGGAGCTTCGACCACGAACATGGAGAACGCTGTCTCAAGGAGCAGTTTGGAGTCGAAACGTTGGCAGGATACGGCATTGAATCACTGCCTCTTTGTCAGAGCGCAGCCGGTGTTCTCATCGAGTACTGCCAGGAGACACAAAAAGGGGCTTTGGAACACGTCACCGGATTGAAACGCCGAATCCAGGATGATGTTCTCATCATCGATGCGACCAGCCGGCGAAATCTTGAACTCAACACAAACCTCAGGGATGGTTCCTCACGAGGAACCGTCGTTGAGACCATGGATGCGACTCAAACGGCCATGGGGGGGCGTCTCCTCAGACAGTGGATCAACAGACCTCTCCGCTCTGCAGAGAAGATTGCCATCCGCCAGACTGCTGTAGAGTGGTTTTTTGATCATGCCGATGATAGAGAAGAGATACGATCGACGTTAAAACAGATCTCCGACCTTGAACGCTTGACCGGGCGCATCGCCCTTCGAAGAGCCTCTCCACGTGATATTGGATCACTGCGGTCCTCTCTGGATGTTCTGCCACAAATAACAGAACGGATACTCGACCGGGATATCCCGACTCTGTTGACGGTTTTAGGTGAACAGATGGTGGATCACGGTGATCTTTGCCGATATCTTCACCATGCCCTTGTTGAAACCCCGCCAGCCTCTCTCAACGACGGTCCCGTCATACAACATGGTTTTGATGAAGAGTTGGATACACTTCGGACCATAGCCAAAGATGGCAAAGGCTATCTAGCTGCTCTGGAGTCAGAGGAGCGGGTCAAGACCGGGATTCCCAATCTGAAAGTGCACTATCATCGCAGTTTCGGCTACTCTTTCTCTGTAACGCCCAATCATCAGGATAAAGTCCCTGAACGCTTCGTTCTCAAGCAGAGTATGGTCAGTGCAAAACGGTACACAACCGCTGAATTGAAAGAGTATGAAGAGACGATTCTTACTGCCGAAGAGAAACTCCAGAGTCTAGAAGCTTCTCTGTATGAAACCATTATGATCCACATTTCCGAACATCTCTCGGAACTGCAAAAAAGTGCTGCAGCGTTGGCCCAGCTCGATATTCTCTCCGCTTTTGCCTATCTTGCCGTTGAGCGCAACTATCAGCGCCCTCGGGTTGACGATAGCGACTCACTTGAAATCCAACAAGGACGTCACCCTGTTGTTGAGCTGTTCTCCAACGATGATTTCGTTGCCAATGACACCCGTATGGATCTTTCGAACAAACGTCTGATGATTCTTACCGGACCAAATATGGCTGGAAAATCAACCTATATACGTCAAGTAGCGCTCTTGACACTGCTTGCCCATACCGGCTCCTTTATTCCTGTTCAAGAGGCTCACATCGGTGCAGTGGATCGTATCTTTACACGGGTTGGAGCAGCAGACGACCTGGCTGGTGGGCGTTCAACGTTTATGGTTGAGATGACCGAGACTGCTCACATACTACACCACGCCGGTCCACAGTCTCTCGTTATTCTCGACGAAATCGGTCGAGGCACATCGACATTCGACGGGCTCTCAATCGCCTGGGCCGTGGCTGAGCAAATCCATGACTACTGCGGGTCAAGAACACTCTTTGCAACACACTATCATGAACTTACAGATCTAGAACAGAGGTGTGACGGAGCATTTAATCAAACGGTGGGAGTGAAGGAGTGGAAAGAGGATGTGCTCTTTTTGCGCACGGTGATCCCTGGCAAGGCGGAGCGATCCTATGGCATCCATGTCGCTAAAATAGCAGGACTTCCTAAACGCGTTACCCATCGTGCCAACGTCATTTTGGAGCAACTTGAAAGTCAAAAAGATCTTTCAATCGATTCGGGGTCCATTACACCCCCTTCAAATGCCCAAGGACAGATGCAACTCTTCTTTGAAGCCCCTCCGAATCCAGCTATTGAAGCTCTCAAAACCATGGACCCAGACTCTTGTAGTCCAAAAGAGGCCCTGGAACAGCTTTATCGCTTGAAAGCACTCTCTGGGTATTCATAACATGTGCTGACCTATGAATCATATTTTTAGCATAAACCATTATGATCCATACATGCGGATCATAATGGTTCTATTCAGTCGTCCTCTGGGAGATCTGTCGTGACCATCCACGCATTCAAGGGAATCTACCCGACCATTTCCGACTCGGCGTTTATCCATCCTGATGCAACAGTTATTGGGGATGTTCATATTGGAGACCACTCCTCCGTATGGCCCGGTGTCGTCATTCGAGGAGATGTTCATAAGATACGCATCGGCAATCGAACCAATATTCAAGATGGTTCAATCCTGCACGTCAGCCGCCCCACGCCCCACGCCCCTCAGGGTTCCCCTTTGATTATAGGTAACAGTGTCACTATCGCCCACCATGTTGTACTACATGGTTGCACTCTGAAAGATGGTGCAATGATCGGGATGGGTGCCATTGTCATGGATGATGTTGTTGTGGGACGCGACGCTCTCATTGCGGCAGGGGCGATGGTAACACCTGGAAAGAGCGTTGAAGAACGTACTCTCTGGTTGGGTTCACCCGCCAGATTCAAAAAGCAATTGGATGACCAGATGGTGCAAAGAAACAGAGCTACCAATGAGAATTATGTGGTTCTTGCCCAAAGCCATGCCCAGGAACTCTGAATGAAGCCCCCTTACAGACGAAAAAAGCCTGTCACCACAGTGTGATGACAAGCTTTTTTGTCAGCTATCTCCAATCTTTGGTAGCTCAGAGAAGAGAGACTACTTTTTCTCCTCTTTCTTCATCTTACCATTGCCATTGTTCAACGCGACCTGAGCCGCTGCCAAACGGGCAATTGGAACCCGATAGGGTGAGCAAGAGATATAGTCAAGTTGTACTTTCTCGAAAAAATCGATGGAATCAGGATCTCCACCATGCTCACCACAGATGCCCAGTTTGATGTCAGGCCGGGTTAAACGTCCTTTGTCACACCCCATGCGCACTAACTGTCCCACACCGTTCTTTTCCAGAGAGACGAAAGGATCCTGCTCGAAGATCGCTTTTCCGACATACTCTTGAATAAAACCGCCGGAATCATCACGGGAGATACCGAGAGTCGTCTGGGTGAGGTCATTGGTACCGAAGGAGAAGAACTGCGCCTCTTTGGCAATCTCATCTGCGGTCAGAGCGGCACGAGGCAGCTCAATCATGGTACCGATCAGGTAGGTGAGCGGTACACCAAAGCTAGCCATTACCCGTTCACACACAGTAACGCAGCGTTCTTTAAGGAATGCAAGCTCCTTCACATTCCCCACCAGAGGGATCATGATTTCCGGGGTGATAGTGAACTTCTCTTCCTTCACCAACTTACAGGCTGCTTCCATGATCGCCTGTACCTGCATCTCGTAGATCTCAGGATAAGTGATGCCCAGACGGCAGCCGCGATGGCCAAGCATGGGGTTGAACTCCTTCAGTTCCTCAACCCGTTCCTTGACCTCACCCAGCGTGGTACCAAGAGAAGCAGCAACCTCTTTTTGACCCTTCTTGTCATGGGGAATAAATTCGTGGAGAGGGGGATCAAGGAGACGGATCGTCACAGGAAACCCCTTCATTTCACGGAAGATTCCTTCAAAATCTCCACGCTGCATGGGCAGGATTTTTTCCAACGCTTTCCGTCGGCCCGTTTCATCTTTGGCAAGGATCATTTCGCGCACGGCGATGATGCGGTCACCTTCAAAGAACATATGCTCAGTGCGGCAAAGACCGATCCCTTCGGCACCGAAACGTCGTGCAACACGGGCATCGTCCGGGGTGTCGGCATTGGTACGGACGTTCAAGCGTCGGCACTCATCAACCCAACCCATGAAGGCGGCAAAATCACCTGTAAGGGCCGGCTCACGTGTCGGAACCTTACCCTTCATAATTTCACCGGTTGAGCCGTCGATTGTGATCCAGTCACCTTTTCTGATAACGATATCTTCAACCGTAAAGCTCTGATCCGCCATGTCGATCTTAACGGCAGAACAGCCGGAAACGCAGGGCCGCCCCATTCCACGGGCAACCACGGCTGCGTGAGATGTGGTACCACCTCGTGAGGTCACAATGCCGCGCGCCGCATTCATGCCGTGGATATCCTCTGGGGAGGTCTCTTCACGAACCAGAATGACATCCTCATCTTGCTGTTCCGCCCACTCTTCCGCTTCATCGGCCGTGAAAATCACTTTTCCCGATGCTGCACCCGGCGAAGCAGCTAAACCAGCAGCCAAAACCGTTTTACCGGCATTGGGATCGAGCGTGGGATGCAAAAGTTGATCAAGGCTTTTGGGATCGACCCGTGAGATCGCCTCTTCCTTGGTGATCAAGCCTTCCTGAACCATGTCCACGGCGATCTTCAACGCCGCTTTCGTGGTTCTCTTACCGTTACGTGTCTGGAGAATCCACAGCTTGTTACTCTGGATCGTGAACTCCATATCCTGCATGTCACGGTAGTGCTGCTCCAGTCGACGATAGATCGCTACCAGCTCACCGTAGAGCTTGGGCATCACTTCAGCCATGGCAGGAAGATTGGAGTTGATTATCTTCTTACCTTCAAGAGTGATTTGCTGCGGCGTCCGGATACCGGCCACCACATCTTCACCTTGGGCATTGATCAGATACTCACCGTAGAAGCGTTTATCACCAGTTGCGGGATCACGGGTAAAGCAGACACCCGTGGCACAGTCATCGCCCATGTTACCGAAAACCATGGACTGTACATTGACAGCAGTCCCCCAATCAGAAGGGTAACCATGCAGTTCGCGGTATTTCTCGGCGCGCGGTCGCATCCACGACTTGAAAACGGCGCTGATCGCTCCCCAGAGCTGATCCATGGGATCATCGGGGAATTGACCACCGGTCTCCTCTTCAACGATCAGTTTGAAGTCAGCGACCAACTGCTTCCATTCATCGGCAGTAATTTCGGTATCCTGAGTCTTGCCCGTCTCCTCTTTCAGACGCTCGATCCGCTTTTCAAATCTGTCGTGCTGCACATTCAGAACGACATTTCCGTACATCTGGACAAAGCGGCGATAAGAGTCATACGCGAAACGGCGATCTCCCGATTGTTCGATCAAACCTTCAATGGTTGTATCATTGAGCCCGAGATTAAGAACGGTATCCATCATACCGGGCATGGAGACCCGAGCCCCGGAACGTACGGAGAGCAGAAGAGGATTCTTGGGATCACCAAATTTTGAATCCATCACACGCTCTACCTGGCCAAGAGCGGCCTCCACGCGCCAGTAGAGATTTCGAGGATTCTCCATATTGTTCTTATAGAACGCAGTGCACACTTCCGTGCTGATGGTAAAACCAGCTGGAACAGGAATTCCGATACGGGTCATCTCGGCAAGGTTGGCACCCTTGCCACCCAGCAGGTTCTTCATGGTGGCATCGCCTTCGGCCTCACCATCGCCGAAGAAGAAGACCAGCTTGTGACTGTCGAACTGGTGGCTATCCATTCAAATAATCCTTTCAAGTCATCGACATCGCATGTCAGGTCTCTTCCATTGTCCACTCAAGCACTTGTGGAACATAAGCGGAAAAGAGGCTATCGCTACAAGGGAAACCGACGCAATTATCACTTGGTCGGAGTCTCCACTCGCAACATAATAAAGGTGCTATCGTTCCGGCAGCACCAGTTGGCTGATATCAGCAACTTGATTAAACAAGCCGCGCAGAATCGCCATCAACGCCAATCGATTGGCACGGATAGCCGGGTCATCAGCCATGACCATTACATCGTCAAAAAAGCGATCTATCGGTGCTCTCAATGCCGCTAAATCAGTCAGCGCCGCTTCATAGTTGCCGGAACCAGCATGTCTGGTCACTGATTCCGTGCGCTGGGTCAGCGCCGCGTACAGTGCTTTTTCCGCCTGGTCCGCAAAAAGATCGGTAGAAACAGAACCACCGGTCTCTTCATTACCAGCACTCTTGGCGAGAATATTGGCAATCCGTTTGTTGGCACTTACCAGAGAGATGTAGTCGGCGTGACTTTTGAATGCGGCAAGAGCATTGATTCTCCGCACGACATCAAACATATCATCACTTCCAAGTGCCTGAACGGAGGCGATGGGATCGTGGTCCACACCCTGCGCCTTGAGCAGCGCTTTCAGTCGGCCATAGAAAAACTCGATGACACGCCCGACGGTGGTGTCGCGGTCACGATCCAGCACACCGGGATCAAAACTGTCGTACGCATGCCCGAGCAGTTCACGCAGTGAAAGGCGCACACCATCACCATCCAGAAGCATGCGCAAGACACCCAAGGCGGCCCGTCTCAGAGCAAAAGGATCCTTGTTACCCGTCGGTTCCAAAGAGATACCGAAACAACCCACCAGCGTATCGATCCGATCAGCAAGTGCCAGAACCCGACCTTCAGGTGATTCGGGAAGATCATCATTGGCGCCCTGGGGCTGATAGTGCTCTCGGATAGCACGAGCAACTGCCTTGGGTTCACCGGAATCCAGGGCATAATAACTGCCCATGATGCCCTGAAGCTCAGCGAACTCACCTACCATTCCGCTCACCAGATCGCACTTGGCCAACTGAGCTCCACGGACGACGATCTCTGAATCAACACCCATTCCTGCCTTATCAGCCAACCAGGCAGAGAGACGTTCCATGCGCTGGCTCTTCTGGGCAACAGTTCCCAGTTTAGCCTGAAAAACGACGCCTTCGAGATTCTTGCGGCGATCGGAAAGAGGTGTCTTGCGATCCTCATTCCAGTAGAATGCAGCATCTTCCAGACGCGCGCGAAGAACGCGCTCATTTCCCCGGATCAACACATCTGGATCAGAGACTGTCATGTTGGAAACAAGCACAAAACAGGGCTTGAGCGTACCGTTCTCGTCCACCACCGGGAAGTATTTTTGGTGACTCTTCATTGAGGTGACCAGCACTTCTGGTGGGACATCCAGATACGCTTCGTCAAAACGTCCCAAAAGCGGCTCCGGCCACTCTACCAAGCTGGCATTTTCGGTCAGCAGGGCATCATCAATCACGGCAGTGCCCGACTCGGCAACGGCAAGCGCTTCACTCTTTTCGCGGATCATCCGCTTGCGCTCGTCGAGATCAAGAATGATCCGCCCCTTTTCCATTGCCTGAAGATAGGAGTCGATTCCAGTCACCTGAAAGGGTCCCGGCCCGAGAAAACGGTGCCCTGAGATCGTATCAGACGATGAAATCTGCTCCTCTTTCGGAAGAGCATCGTCCTGGAGGGTCAAAGGGATCAACTTGCCATTATAAAGGGTCGTCATACTGTGTAACGGTCGAACAAAACGGAAATCTCCAGTTCCCCAGCGCATGGTTTTCGGCCACGGCAGGGATCTGACCAGATCAACAACACACTCAGCTAACACCTCTTCGGCAGAGCGCCCGGGGATGCGCATGGTATAACTGAGATAGGATCCTTTGGGGGTTTCAAGTTTCTCGAGGGCATCGACCTCGACGCCACAGCTTTTTGCAAACCCCTGAGCAGCACGTGTGGGCTTGCCATCACCATCGAATGCAGCTTTGACGGAAGGTCCTCGACGTGTCTCCTCCACATCCGGTTGCCGTTCAGCGAGATGACGGGCCATGATCACCAAACGGCGCGGCGTTCCCTGACACTCGACGGTGAGTTCCGGTGTGGCAAGATGGTTCTCTTTGACAGCAGAGAGGAAACGGCTCTTGAGTTCCCGGATCGCCATGGGAAGCATGCGGGCGGGAATCTCCTCACAACCGATCTCCCAAAGGAATTCCGTCACGATTCACCTTCCTTGAGCAGTGGGAATCCAAGCTCCCGACGCTGATCGACGAACGCTTCTGCAACCTTGCGCGCCAGAGTGCGAACCCGGCCGATGTAACGGGCACGTTCAGTGACACTGATAGCTCCCCGGGCATCAAGCAGATTGAATGCATGGCTGCACTTGACCACCTGTTCGTAGCCGGGAACCGGAAGCGGCCTTCCCTGCTCCGGGTCGAGAAGTCGAGTCGCTTCGGCCTCATACATGTCAAACAGTGTCAAAAGAGACGCTTTGTCTGCACGTTGAAAATTGTAGTGGGAGAAGTCCACTTCATTTTGATGAAAGACATCACCGTAGGAGACGGTATCGGTCCACGCCAGATCAAAAACATTCTCAACACCTTGAATGTACATGGCGAGGCGTTCGAGTCCGTAGGTGATCTCACCGGAGATGGGTTTAAGGTCGATACCGCCAACCTGTTGGAAGTAGGTGAACTGGGTCACTTCCATACCATCCAACCACACCTCCCAGCCCAAACCCCAGGCACCCAGAGTGGGGCTCTCCCAGTCGTCCTCGACAAAACGGATGTCGTGATCGGCCGTGCGGATGCCTATCGCCTCCAGAGACTCAAGATAGAGTGCCTGAATATCTTTGGGTGAGGGTTTGAGAATCACCTGGAACTGATAGTAGTGCTGCATCCTGTTGGGATTCTCACCGTAGCGTCCATCGGTTGGACGGCGAGATGGCTGCACATACGCGGTGTTCCATGGTTCAGGACCAAGCACTCTGAGGAAAGTGGCAGGATGAAACGTCCCCGCCCCCATCTCCATATCGTGAGGCTGCTGCACAATGCAGCCCTTTTGGGCCCAGAAGGTTTGCAGTGAAAAGATAAGATCCTGAAAGTTCACAGGTTATGTCCCTGGAGACTCGTAAAAAAAAATTTATATGAGGGACTCGAACGCTACCAGTCTGCGACCCATGATGTCAAGCGACAATAGGTCTTTTCAGGCGTCGAATCGGTACATTTTCTCAGCGATCCATTTCTCTACTTCGTGACCCACAGTTTAGAGGGTTTTTTCAGGTCTGTGAACGGACTCTTTTTCTCAGCACCAACCCGACAGAAAATAGAAGAAAAACCGGTATCCAAAGTGTACCGATAAATCGGAAAAACCCATCTCCTGTTCCAGGTCTGAGATCGATCACCAGATGGTCTTGACGGTCAGGCCCCACCTGCCCTAGTTCACGACCTCGGTCATCATACGCTGCCGTAATTCCGGTATTGGCTGCTCGCACCAAAGGAACTCTGTTCTCAACTGCCCGCATTCTCGTCATAGCCAAGTGCTGAGGCTTCGCACTGGCTCCGAACCAGGCATCGTTGGTCACGTTGACCAACAGCTCCGCCCCCTCTTCCACCAATTGCCGAACCTCGTGGGGAAAGACCGCTTCATAACAGATCAAGATTCCCAGGCTCGCCCGCGACCAGAGAAGGGGAACCGCTCCCTCTCCTGAGGAGAAATCTCGTGTACCGTGCGTGAACTTTCGAAAGGTCTCCGGCACTAGATTGCGAAAAGGGATGAACTCACCGAAGGGCACAAGGTGGTGCTTATTGTAGCGTTGTGGCTTGGAACCATCGTTGGGAAAGAGAACAACACTATTGTAGTAGTGGCGACCTCTGCTTCCGTCCTGATGGAGATAGGGGGATGTGGTGGGTACTCCGGTCAGAATAGGGACACCGGTCTCATCAATCAACTGCTGAATCACATCCCGATAGAGCGGCATTCTCTGGATGAAAAACGCCATGGCAGTTTCTGGCCAGATGACCAGATCAATGGAGCGCTCTCCCTGTTTTCGATTCGTTTCTAAAAGCTGACGGGTCATTGTGACATAGCGGTTGAAGAACCGGTCACGCTGCTTCCGCTTCCACTTTAAGGCTTGGGGAATATTTCCTTGAACCATGGCAATACGAAGCCAGGGCGAAGCCTCTCCTCCAGCCAAGTCGGCATGATCATCTGCTTGATCAAGTCTCAGGGCCCCATATCCCGTTGCAAACACAACCAGGACAGTTATCGTCAGTAGCGGAGTAAGCGCTGTTCTCCAACTCCATTGACCGTGAATGGAGAATGACTTCAGCAGGAGCGCCAAAGTGGCTGAGAGTGCCACTGTCCAGGCAGAGAGAAGCCAGACACCACCCAGATCAGCCATCTGTCTGACCGTGTCCCAATCTGCCCAGATGTATCCGAGAAAATTCCAGGGAAACCCTGTCAGCACCATCTCACGCAGCAGTTCACACGCTGCCCACCAGACAGGGGCAAAGAGCAGCAATACCCGCCAATCCATGCTGCCGTTGCGTCTGGCCATCCAAACCGCACCCAAAGCAAACAGTCCCACATAGAGGGCCATCATCGCAGAGAGCGCGAGCAACATGGAGAAGGTGATGGGCAGATTCAAGCCACCATGCACATGAAGGCTACCAGTCAACCAGCCAAAACTGATCATGAATTGCCCGGTGCCGAAAAGAAGCCCCATGCGAAAGGCTCCGGCAAGTTCCCGCTCATCCTGGAGCACTGTCAGAAACAGGGCATGGGCAACGATCAGAATGAGCACATTTCCGGTTGGCTCGAATCCCAGGCTGGAGATGACACCAAGTGTCAGAACTATCAACCAGGGATACCGTTCGTAAAACGCTTTGATCTCAGAGGTAAGAGAATGGGAATGAAGAAAAACGGAGGCTCTCATGATGTCAGGTAGGGATTGGCTATGTCCAAACTCTCAAGGATGGAGATCTCCATGCTCTCCTGTCGTTCAGCCTCTTCTTCGCCCCGTTCATGGTCATAACCAAGCAGATGCAACACACCATGAACCAGGAGGTGGGATAGGTGCTCTTCCAGTGAAATCCCAAGCTCTCTAGACTCCCGCTGGACGACACCGACCGCTATAACCAGATCACCGAGGGGCTCGGAAAGCATTGATGTCGAGCTATTCGGAATCGGTGGAAAGCTCTCATCATCCCAGGAGGCAAAGGTCAGAATATTAGTGGGACTCTCTTTCTGCCGATAGCGAGCATTGAGCTGTTGGAGCGTCGTGGCATTCTCAAACACAACGCTGATCTCCACGGCAACAGAACGCAAGCGCTCATGAAAGCGGTCACGACAGCTCTTCTGATCACGACACCAGAGCAGTGCACGATTCACAACACACTCTATTGTAGCGACCGGCATCGGGATCATCACCACACTCTCCCCGACTGTGACAACAACGGAGTCATTAAGATGAGCGTACTGTGATTCCATTAGTGCACCATCATCAGACACTGCGCTTCTTGATCTGATCGGGATACTCAATCCGGTGATGGTAGAAGCCCAAAGTGAGGACACGACAGAAGGCTTCTTCAATCAATGAGAGTTCTCGCAAGGTTAACTGGCACTCATCCAACTGACCATCACCGATTTTGGAGTTGATGATCCGCCTGACAAGGGACTGAATATGGGCAGGAGAGGGATTCTTCAACGTTCTGGCAGCCGCTTCCACGGAGTCGGCAATCATGAGAATCCCCGACTCGCGAGATTGAGGCCGCGGACCAGGGTAACGAAAATCCTCCTCGGAGACGTGCCCTCCCCGTTTGGAGGCGTCGTGCACCGCCTTATTATAAAAGAATCTCAAAAGGCCAGTTCCCTGATGCTCTTTAATTGCGTCAAGAATCGGCCCTCCCAACTTGTATTGTGAAGCCAGCTCAACACCGTCCTTGATATGGGACATGATCACCTTGGCCGACATGTAAGGGAGAAGATGGTCATGGCGGTTTTCGCCGTGCTGGTTTTCGATAAAATAGTGCGGCTTATTCATCTTGCCGATGTCATGATAGAGCGCCATGACTCTTGCCATAAGGGGATTGGCACCGATGGTCTCCGCTGCAGCCTCGGCAAGATTGCCCATCATCACGGAGTGGTGATAGGTACCCGGCGCCCGCATAGAGAGCTCTTTAAGTAATGGATGGTCACCAGACGCCAATTCAACAAGACGGGAATCGGTCGTGATATTAAACACCAGCTCAAGAAGTGGGATGATTGCAAGCCCCAAGAGACCACTGAGGATCCCACTGGTCAACGCCATTGCACATCCGGTAAGAAGATCCCAGGAGGGCAGATTCCCCGTAAGGGCCTCTACCATTGGAACAGCTATCATCTGGAACAGACCGATCCAGAGCCCTGCGAGCAAAATACCAAAACGATGGCGGCTGGATCGAAGAGTAAATCCCCCCACCATCGACCCCACCATGAAGTACATGAACAGCGGCAACCCTCCATCCACTTTCAAGGTCATCAGGAATGAGATGATCATACCCACGACCATGGCGCCACCAGGCAGAGAGTGCCGTGACCCGATGATAAGAGAGGCAAGTGCTGCTCCCAGGACCGCGGGAGGCAGATAGATTGCCATCTCCACCGGCCACTGGAACAGCTCCGCAATCCCCTGCCCGAGTCTCAGGATAAAAACGGATAACAGCGAAACGGAAAGAACGATCGTGCCTAGAAGATAGATGGTTCGTCGATCACTGGGAAACGCTGCAGATGTTCTGTAGAGAAAACGACGTGCAACAAGAAGCAGTAGGACCAGAAGAGCGATCAGACCCATGACCCGTGAAAGCACGATATTGGAGAGGTTCTCCTGATTCATCGCATCAATCTTGAGCCGGGCCGCCTCACTGACGATCTCCCCTTCTCGGACGATCATTTCATCCTTGAGTACGCGGAAATAGACTGTTTCAACAGCTTCTCGTGCCTTCTCTTGTTGCAATTTGGTCTCTGCCAGATTGAGCACGAAGTTCGGCCTGACATGGGCGTAGACTTCTCTCAAGACCCATGCCCTCAAGGTCTCATTGAGCTCCTTCAACGACTCCTGAGCATCTCGACGAAGCAGATGCTTCAAACCCTCAAGATCCATCAATCCAACGGCACCACTTCCCTTCTTTTCACCAGAATCCACTACAGAGTGAATCATATAGGAAGAACGAGCCAGATCTTTGAGAACTTCTGGACCGGAAACCACCCGCTTTTTGTTAAATGGCAACAACCACGCCCTGACCACTTCAACAAATTCGGCATAAGGTTTAATAACCGTTTTGGGTGAAACCAGCTCTACGCGCTGCTCAACAACAGGAGATGCAGTCTCAAGTGTCGGAACACTCTTTTCAATAATAGGGACGGCAGGAACGGATTTCTCTTCCTCTGCATCGGTAGATTTCTTTGCAGAGCGTTCCGTTTCCTTGGATGGCTCACTCTTCTTGCTCAAAGCGGGTGAAGGTGGCTCATCTACTGAAACAGCTCCACCTTTATCCTCTTGATGACTTTTCGTTTTCTGTGTGATGGCAACTTTTCGGACAACAGCGTCAGCTTCCAAAATCTTTTGAAAGGTTTCTGGAGAAATCTCCTCTTCCAACCGCTGGGCAAATCCCTCGCGAAGCTTGTCAATGGCAGTGACTTTGCCATTTCTTCTCGTCTCCGCCAGCCACGCCAAAGCCTCTTGGAGCTGCCGTGCGATAGGATCCATCATCCCTGAATCCCAATCATAGATAGGCAGAACGGATTCGACGGCATCCAGTCGGCGCTGTTCTGTTGTTTCCTGATCTTCGATCAAAATATCCCGGTCGGCTTTGACATCACGCAGAGCAATCGTACCTGCTTCAGGCGTGTACCGGGAAAAAGGTGTAATCGGAGAAAAAGTCAGGGTCAGAATCGCTACAAACAGCCAAAAAGCCAGAAAATCTACAAGCCGTGAATGGCTCAGCCAGATGATCCAACCGCGCTGTCTACGATATCGTCGTCGTGTGACCATTCGTTCAGGAACCTTCGTGACACTATTCCGTACCCTGCAACGGGTTGAATCTATCACGCTTCAACTGATGGGATTCTCCAGGAAAAAACCAGACATTCCGAGAGAAAGAGTTCTGATTAACCAACACTTTTTTCGAAACAGAACCGACAATTCGAAAAAGGGCATGTTTGATCAACAATCCATAAGGGAATAATCAATGCTGCGATTAAACAACCCTCTTGGGATAGCAGTCTTTAATGTCCGACGCAAGCGGCTAATATGGGAAGCAGCTACGCTTCATGACGGGTATGCGCATCGTATGCACGTACGATTCTTTGCACGAGGGGACGACGGACAACATCATGATCTGCAAATCGTACCGCTATGATTCCTTTGACTCCATTGAGAATTTTCAGAGCTTCCACAAGACCGGAACGCTTGCCATGCGGTAGATCAATCTGAGAAACATCACCGGTCACAACCGCCTGTGACCCTTCACCCAATCGGGTTAGAAACATTTTCATCTGCTCTGAAGTGGTATTTTGAGCCTCATCGAGAATGACATAAGCATTGCGTAACGTGCGTCCGCGCATGAAAGCGAGTGGAGCAACTTCGATATCTCCACGGCCAATCATGCTATCCACCTTCTCAAAACCGACCATATCATTGAGTGCATCAAACAGCGGCCTGAGATAGGGATCCACTTTGGCTTGCATGTCTCCTGGCAAAAACCCCAATCTCTCTCCAGCCTCAACAGCAGGTCGCGTTAATACGACACGCTTGACGGCACCGGATGTCAACGCTGCAACGGCCGCAGCGACAGCAAGAAACGTTTTACCTGTTCCAGCAGGCCCCTCGGCAATGAGCAGTTCCGCATCATCAAGAGCCTGTATCATGGTGGCCTGCATGGATGTTCTCGGTCGAAGCAACCACCGTGGTGTTTGGATCACCAAACTCTCGTCCGTCAGAGAGGCAACGCCATTCTCCTGCTCCTGAGCAGCAAGAAAATCATCAATATCATGTGTCTCGATGGTTTCACCCTGTTCAAGACGCCGATAGAGGTGATTCAAAAGTTCATGAACACGTTTTGCATCACCATTTGACGAGGAGACGGCAATGGCATTGCCACGATGGTGAATCGTAACACCCAATCGTGTTTCGATCAGAAGAAGATGGGCATCCTCTTCTCCGAAAAGCTGCATGGCCAGTTGATTGTCAGGGAATTGGACCCAAGTGGTTTCAGTTCTCATGAAAACTGCTCACCAGGGGAAAACGTATTGAGTGTCGATGCTGTGCGTCCACGAAGCGAGTTGGGCTTACCCTCTGTTATCATTACATCCACGCGCCTCCCGACCCAAGATTCCGGCCCATCGAAGTAGACACTGCGGAATGTCGGGGTGCGTCCTGTCAAACGACCCTTGAAGCGCTTATCCACACCCTCAACAAGAACGGATTCCACCTTCCCGACCCTCTTCTTATTGTGGGCGTATTGATAATGGTTGATCACCTCTTGCAGTCTGGATAGTCTCTCTGCCTTGACCTCTTCAGGAATATCGTCCGCCAGGGCGGCTGCTTCCGTGCCGGAACGGGGAGAGTATTTGAATGAGTACGCATGGTCATACTGCACTCTGTGCACAAGCTCGAGTGTTCTCTGAAAGTCGTCTTCCGTCTCACCGGGAAAACCGACAATGAAATCAGAAGCAATGGCAATATCCGGACGAGCGGCACGCAACCGATCAATCCAAGTTAGATATGCATCAATGGTGTGCCCACGCTTCATTGCAGTCAGTGTGGCATCCGATCCACTTTGAACAGGGAGGTGCATATAGGGACAGAGCTGCTCGAACTCTCCGAACACTTCAACAAGATCATCGTTCATATCAACTGGGTGAGAAGTCACGAATCGCAGTCGATCGACTCCCGACAGTGTGATCAATCGACGGATCAATAGCGCCAAATCGTGTGTGACGCCATCCTGATCCAAACCGTGATAGGCGTTGACATTCTGCCCCAGAAGAAGAATTTCACCAGCTCCAGAAGAAAGATGGTTCTCCACCTCTTTGGTGATTTCCTCAACGGAACGGCTGAATTCACGACCCCGTGTATGCGGAACCACACAGAATGTGCAGAAGCGATCACACCCCTCCTGAACCGTCACCGGCGCGACAATCTCCGTTGCTGTTGGCAAGCTATCAAGAATCTCGAACTTCTCCTCGACGGCAAAATCGGAATCGGTAAGATGCTTCTCCCCTTGCACTATACGATCCAGCAACTCAGGCAAACGCTGAAAATTCTGTGGCCCAAAAACGATGTCAACATATGGGGCTCGTCTGAAGATGTGTGTTCCCTCTGCCTGACCCACACACCCACCAACAGCCATGATAAAAGAGGAACCCTTGTGCATCTTCCGAATACGGCCCAACTCCGAGAAGAGCTTCTCTTCAGCCTTTTCCCGCACATGACAGGTATTCAAAACCACAAGATCAGCCTCTTCCGGACGTTCCACACTGCGAAGACCGTGAGAGGTGGCTAGAAGCTCTTGAATGCGCTGAGAGTCGTGCACATTCATCTGGCAACCAAACGTTTTGACATGCACTGTTTTCAAAGTGGGTCCACCCTGAAGTAAATCGACACGTTCATCTGCAGATTTTACCATTTACAAACAGATTTGTCCCGTCATGAAGGAGTATATAGCACTAGGGCGTATTCTTATTTAGAACTGTGATCTCTACGTGTCAACTGCTTCATTGCGTCAACAACAACGCCAGGAACAAATGGCCTGACATCCCCTCCGAACAAGGCAATCTCCTTTATCCTTTGAGAGGAAATCGCCATGGTGCTCTCCTGTGTCATCAGAAAGACCGACTCCACATCAGGTGCCATTTTCTGATTCATCATCGCCATAGGGTACTCATAGCTAAAATCCTCCGGGCTCCGGAGTCCCCTTAGGATTGTGCCTGCCTCGTTATTCTGAGCAAACTGGACAACTAATCCGTTAAGTCCTGTGACTTCGACTCTCTTGAGATGCTCAACACTCCTGGAAATCAGCTCAATGCGCTGTTCAAAGCTAAAGAGCGACTGTTTCGATAGATTCTCGGCAACCCCGACAATCAATCGATCGAAGAGCTTCTCTCCACGTTCGATAATATTCACGTGTCCCAACGTGACAGGATCAAATGTCCCGGGATAGACGGCAATTTTCTTATCAAGACTATGCATCCGAACTGATATTTCCTTTCCAAGCATAGAGATCAATTACTGTCTCACCATACTCCCTGGAACGAAGATGGCCCCACTCCTCAGAGTTATCCAAAGGTCGTTGTCGTTCACTTCGTTCAACAATCACTAATGACTCTTCATCCACCAAACCCATCTTCGACAGATGCGTCAACGCATCTTCAATAAGAGAACTTCTTCCATAGGGAGGATCAACAAAAACCAGATCAACTGCCCTATCAGCATCTCCTAATTTCTCAATAATTGACTTATAAGTTGAATATTTATCTATACTGCCCGCTATGATAACCCCTGAAGATTCACACTGGCATTTCTTCAGGTTATCCGTTATCAACGCTCGGGCTTTTTTTGATGAATCAATAAACAGCGTCTGTTGAGCCCCCCGAGAGAGCGCTTCCAATCCCAGGGTTCCACAACCAGCACAGAGATCCAGAACCCGGGCACCGTGCAATCGATCAGCAATCATACTAAAGAGCGCCTCACGCACACGCTGTTGTGTAGGACGTATACTCTCTCCTCTCGGCGCTGCCAACACTCTCCCTCGAAAACGACCTCCCGATATCCTCAACATTGCCTGTCCCATAGCCCCAAAACAACAAAAGCCCGCAAGTCGTGAGACTTACGGGCCTATTGGATGCGGGAGCAGGATTTGAACCTGCGACCTTCGGGTTATGAGCCCGACGAGCTACCGGACTGCTCCATCCCGCGTCAAAAAACTTCCTGGCGGTGTCCTACGTTCCCACGCCTTAAGACGCAGTATCATCGGCGCTGAGGGGCTTAACTTCCGAGTTCGGAATGGGATCGGGTGGTTCCCCCTCGCTATCGCCACCAGGAAGATCCTGGTATCGGAGTCAGAATAAACCGTTCAACATCGCTCTTCACGATGTAACGGTCGCTCCGAGTATCGTCTGCTCTCAGACAATTAAAGGAAATGAGCGTCTCAGTCAAGCACGTTTCATACAAGCCAATGGACCGATTAGTACTAGTAAGCTGCACGCGTTGCCGCGCTTCCACACCTAGCCTATCAACGTGGTGGTCTCCC
>JADGBX010000080.1 GCA_015231265.1 Magnetococcales bacterium
GAATGCATACGGTTGATCTCTAGGGAGGAGACGCGACCTGATTGGGCATGATCACCAAATCGGCGGGGCACTCCCCACCCTGTTCGTTCTGTTACCTGTCATTTCCTTTGAACCCGGTGGCCACCAGATACTGCTCTGCACTGCGGGCACGACTCGCTTTTGGCTTGAAAACCCGTGTTCCTTCAAACAGAGTACGTGCTTCACGAACCAGCTCATGAAACCCGGGACCGTGGAAGAGTTTGATCACCATTGCTCCACCTGGTCGCAATGATTGATCGGCAAACTCAAATGCTGTTTCAGCCAACAATTCGCCCCGTGCCTGATCAGCTGCTTTCATACCGGACATGTTGGGCGCCATATCCGAGAGAACAACATTGACGAGTCGAGGCGCTTCCGTTTCGGATAGTGCGTGTGAGCCTGCAAGGTGCTGGTTGATCTGTGAGAGGATCTCATCATCCAGAAAGTCGCCTTGGATGAATACAACACCCGGAACGCTCTCCATTTCCAGAAGATCAACAGCAACAACACGACCATGATCACCAACAAGACGACCGGCAATCTGGCTCCAGCCACCAGGGGCTGCCCCGAGATCAACAACCGTCTGTTGGGACTTCAGGATAGAAAACTTCTCCTGAATCTCAATCAGTTTATAAACAGCACGAGAGCGGTAACCCTCTTTTCGGGCGGCCTGGACAAAGGGGTCGTTGTGATGCTCCCGGAGCCATCGGTCACTGGAAGGGCGTCTTCGGGCCATAAGGTCGCTCTAGAATCGTGAAAGAATCACACGGGCAATACAGGCGGATTCAGGCATAGTTGACGTCAAGAATCTCAAAAGCGCGGACACCACCTGGGGCCTTCACTTCAATGCTATCCCCCTCTTCCTTGCCGATCATGGCACGGGCCATGGGGCTTGAAATGGAGATTTTCCCCTTCTCGAAATCGGCCTCGTCATCTCCGACAATGTGATAGGCGAACTCTTCATCGGTCTCTTCGTCCACCACCTCGACATGCGCTCCGAACACCACCTTGCTGGTTTTGATCTTTCGGGTATCAATCACCTCTGCCATGGCGATCTTGCCTTCGATCTCCTGGATGCGTCCTTCATTGAAAGACTGCTGCTCCTTGGCGGCATGGTATTCGGCATTTTCCGAAAGATCACCATGTTCCCGAGCCGTTGCAATCGCCTCAACGATTCTGGAACGCTCCTCACCTTTTCGCCATTTCAGTTCAGTGCGAAGCTGCTCGGCTCCTTGGAGAGTCATTGGGACTTTATCCGACATGGTATGCCTCATTTCCGAAGACGGCAGCGTCTTCAAGGGGTTCATTCCTGGACGTGGAAACAGCGTGTCTTATGATCACCCGTAAATGGGGAGACGCCGTATGTATATTCACAGTCCGGGCTAAACGACAGACGCATCCCAGAGAAATACCCACCGGAATGCGTCACCGTATCCATGAGAGCCGAAGTCACCGGCTCAGAGTTCCACGTTTACTAAACGGAGGAGTATCACTCCTTGTGATAATCCTGTAGCGATTTACAGTGCAGACCGGAACTGCCCACTTCAGCCATGGCGGCAACAGCTGCCCGCATACCGGCCGCTGTCGTGAAGTATGGAATCCTACTCATCAGCGCCGTACGGCGGATCGGGAAGGAGTCCTCAAGCGCCTGCTTTCCAGATGTGGTATTGATGACCAGAGCCACATGCCCATTCTTAAGATGATCGATGATGTGGGGACGATTTTCCGTCACTTTGTTGACCACTTCCACATCAATATTATTCTTTTGCAGATGATCTGCCGTTCCGCGCGTTGCACAAACGGGAAAACCCAGTTTGACCAACGTCCGAACAGCCTCCGTCACATGGGGCTTGTCATGATCTTTGACGGAGACGAAAATCTTCTGGTTCTCTTTAAGATTCTCGAGCCTCGGCAGGAATGTTCCTGCCCCATCCTGCGCTTTGGCAAAGGCGATTCCAAAGCTGTCGGCTATCCCCATCACTTCACCGGTCGATTTCATCTCCGGTCCAAGGATCGTATCAACTCCCGGGAACTTGTCAAACGGGAAGACCGCTTCTTTGACGGCAACGTGATCCGGCTCCGGAGTTTCATGAAGACCCAGATCGTCCAAACTCTCTCCTGCCATGACGCGAGCAGCGATCTTCGCCAGGGGAACGCCGACGGCCTTGGAGACAAAAGGAACGGTCCGGGATGCCCGGGGATTGACCTCAAGAATGTAAACGACACGATCTTTTATGGCGAACTGAATATTCATCAGTCCCACCACGTTCAACTCCTTGGCCAATACCAGAGTTTGCCGTTTGATCTCCTGAATCAACTCTGCATCCACGGAATAGGGCGGCAGTGAACAGGCAGAGTCTCCGGAGTGAACGCCGGCCTCTTCGATGTGCTCCATGATGCCACCGACGACCGCCCTTGTGCCGTCGGAAACACAATCAACATCGATTTCGATGGCGTCCTGCAGAAAGTGATCGATGAGAACAGGATGATCCGGTGACGCTTGTACCGCCGTGCGCATGTAGGTGTAGAGATCCTTCTCGTCGTGAACGATCTCCATGGCCCGCCCACCGAGCACGTAGGAGGGACGTACCACAACAGGGTAGCCAACCTCGGCAGCGATAGTGACCGCCTCCTCTTCCGAACGGGCAAGACCGTTGGGAGGCTGGAGAAGATCGACGCGGTGCAGAAGTTGCTGGAATCTTTCCCGGTCTTCAGCAACATCGATGGCATCGGGGCTCGTTCCGATGATTGGCACACCGGCCGCTTCCAGAGACTGGGCCAGTTTCAGTGGCGTCTGACCACCGAACTGTACGATCACGCCGTGGGGCTTTTCCGTATCGACGATAGCCAGCACATCTTCCAACGTCAGGGGCTCGAAATAGAGTCGGTCGGAGGTGTCATAGTCCGTCGAAACCGTCTCGGGATTGCAGTTGACCATGATGGTCTCATAACCGGCATCCCGCAGGGCGAACGAGGCATGGACACAGCAGTAGTCAAATTCGATTCCCTGCCCGATTCGGTTGGGCCCACCACCGAGAATCATGATTTTTTTCCGGTCGGAGGGGTCGGATTCACACTCCTCCTCGTAGGTGGAGTAGAGATAGGCGGTCTGGGAAGAGAACTCAGCAGCACAGGTGTCCACCCGTTTAAAAACCGGTGTTGCTCCTGCAGTTTTGCGACAGGCCCGAACCGTATCAGGGTCGCTCTTAAGCACTCTCGCTACTGTGCGATCTGAAAAGCCCATCTCCTTCAGAGCTTGCCACTCCTCTTTGGTCAGCTCGGAAACCAGACGACCTTCAATGCTCTTCTCCATCTCAATGATCTGGAGGAGCTGATCCAGGAACCAAGGGTCGATCTCGGTCACCTGATGCAACCACTTCAGACTCTTCCCGGCCCGGTAAGCATCGGCCAGATAGAGGATGCGGTCAGGTCCGGGATTGTGTACCCGCTCCTCAAGACGCCGTTCCCATTCAGGATCGCTCTCTCGATCACTGGTGCAGATGGGGTCAAATCCATCAAGACCGGTCTCCATGGAGCGCAGCGCCTTTTGCAGCGACTCCTTGAAGGTTCGACCAATGGCCATCGCCTCACCCACTGACTTCATCTGCGTCGTGAGAACGGGCGTCGCCTTGGAGAACTTCTCGAAGGTGAAACGGGGAATCTTCGTGACCACGTAGTCGATGGTTGGCTCGAACGATGCCGGTGTCACTCCGGTGATGTCGTTCATGATCTCCGGCAAGGTGTAACCGACCGCCAGTTTGGCAGCCACTTTGGCGATGGGGAACCCGGTTGCTTTGGAAGCCAGCGCCGACGAACGGGAGACCCTGGGGTTCATCTCGATGATGACGATACGACCATCTTTGGGATTGACGGCAAACTGGACGTTGGAGCCGCCGGTATCCACTCCGATCTCTCGCAGAACCGCAACGGAGTGATCGCGCAGGAGCTGATACTCCTTGTCGGTCAGTGTCTGAGCCGGAGCCACCGTGATGGAGTCCCCGGTGTGCACACCCATGGGGTCGAAATTTTCTATGGAGCAGATGATGATGGCGTTGTCCACGTTGTCGCGAACAACCTCCATTTCGAACTCTTTCCAGCCGATAATCGACTCTTCGACCAACACCTCGGTGGTAGGAGAGGCGTCGAGTCCGCGCTTAATGATATCCTCGAACTCTTCGGCGTTGAAGGCGATGCCACCACCGGTGCCTCCCATGGTAAAGCTGGGACGGATGATTGCCGGATAGCCGACCATCTCCAGCACCTCCAGCGCCTCTTCCCAGGAGTGGGCGAAGCCGGATCTGGGCATCTCAAGACCGATGGAGGTCATGGCATTCTTGAACTGTTCCCGATCTTCCGCTTTGGCGATCGCCTTGCGTGTCGCACCGATCAGTTCAACACCGTACTTCTCCAACACACCGGCATCGGCCAGATTCAGCGCAACGTTGAGCGCCGTTTGACCACCCATGGTCGGCAGCATCGCATCGGGACGCTCCTTCTCGATGATGGCGGTTACCGATTCGGCAGTGAGGGGTTCCACATAGGTACTGGTGGCCAGTTCTGGGTCGGTCATGATGGTAGCGGGGTTGGAGTTCACCAACACCACCTCATAACCCTCCTCAGCCAGCGCTTTACACGCCTGGGCGCCTGAGTAGTCGAACTCACACGCCTGGCCGATGATGATTGGACCGGAACCGATCAGAAGAATTTTACGGATGTCCGTTCTTTTGGGCATGGGTATCAGCGCCGCATCAAGTCAGTGAATTGATCGAAAAGGTAACGGGAATCATGGGGACCGGGGCTCGATTCCGGATGGTATTGAACGGAAAAGACCGGTTTGTCCACCAGTCGAATCCCCTCTACCGATCCATCGAACAGCGATCTGTGAGTCACTTCGACTCCTGCGGGCAGGCTCTCTTCCTTGACCACGAAGCCGTGATTCTGTGCGGTCACCTCCACCTGCTTGGTGGCAAGGTTCTGCACCGGGTGATTGCCGCCTCGGTGACCAAACTTCATCTTCTCCGTCTGGGCACCCAAGGCGAGTGAAAGCATCTGGTGCCCAAGGCAGATTCCGAAGAGCGGTTTACCGCTGTCAAGCAAGGTTCGAATGGTCTCAATGGCATGCTTGACCGCATCGGGATCGCCGGGACCGTTGGAGAGGAACACACCGTCAGGGTTCTGAGCCAAAACCTCTTCCGCGGTGGTTTTCGAGGGCATTACCGTCAGATCGCATCCTGCCTGGGTCAGGCTGCGCAGAATATTGCGTTTGACACCGAAATCCAACACGACTACTTTGTTCCGGTTTTTGTCGTCGTTTTCGATCTCCGAGTACCCTTCGACCAGATCCCAGGTGCCCTCATTCCAGGCATGGGGCTCCGGACAGGTCACATCTCCCGTGAGATCCATTCCGGCAAGTCCCGGCCACGCCTTAGCCTTGGCAACCAGACTGTCGGTGTCGAAATCCGTGGTGGAGAGAACGCCTCGCTGTGCGCCCTTATCACGGAGGATCCGCACCAAGCGCCGGGTATCGATACCCTCGATCGCGGGAATGTCGTTCCTGGTCAGAAAAGAGGAGAGCTCCTCCTCGGAACGCCAGCTGGAAGGAATACGGGAGGACTCCTTGATCACGAAACCGCGGATATGGGGTCGCTTTGACTCCATATCCTCCGGCGTGATCCCGGTATTCCCGATCTGTGTATAGGTCATGGTGACGATCTGCCCGGCGTAGGAGGGATCTGACATGATCTCCTGATAGCCGGTCATTGAGGTATTGAAGCAGACCTCGCCTACCTGTTCACCCTTAGCGCCCAAAGAACGCCCGTCAAACCGTGAACCGTCCTCAAGCACGAGAACGGCTTTTGCATGAGTATCCACTATTGTGCGCCACCTCAGTCGCGGATTCACCACTGAAAAGGATCGTGTAAACGCCACACGTCCTTTCCCTCGCTCAATCAACCCTGGCGTGCTTATACCCTGCGTCGATCAACAAGTCAATACGGAGCCTGAGTGAAAATGAGAATGTTTCCTGATCGATTCTCCTTGCAAGCACCTTGAGAGAACGCAAAAATAGGGCGTTAAGAAAGAAGAATTAACTGAGCCGTATGCTTCCATTACACCACGTTCCGTGTCAAACACGTTTTACTAAGGAAGCTGTCTACCCTTCTGCGGGGTCGGCAACTCCCATCCATATAGCAGGAGCATCCATGAATATCCCGTCCATGAATCGACGCTTCTCAGTACATCTGTTTTCAGTCGGGCTACCAACAACTCCGGTTCTTCTGATTGCATGGGCTTTCATCATCGCTACGCCTGGAACACTCCATGCTGGTGGGTGGTTGGGAGCGACCATCTCAACACCGCGCGGTGTTGAGATCGGTGAGATCTTCAAAGAAAGCCCTGCTGATCAAGCGGGATTGATCAAGGGTGATCGAATTCTCAGTTTTAATGGCACGGACATCTACTCCATCGGCCACTTCATGCATATGCTTTCCAGGTCACGACCCGGTATCGAAGTGACGCTGACGGTCCTTCGGAAAGGGGAGCAGATGAGCATTCCCGTCACCCCTGACGACAGTCGAAAACACACCACTTCCCGCAGCCAAACCATGCCTCGGGTGCCCAACGGTTACGGAACGCCTTACGGCATGGGATATCCCCGTTATGGTGGCTTCCATCCACATCAGAACAGCGTACCACGCCCTCCTGAATCCGAACAGACCCAGATGCCCCGTTCCTCCGGCAGAACGCTGATGCAGTGGCCCAACCGCTATCAGCCGAAATCGGCAACTGCTACACCCTCGACAGTTACAGGGCAAGCACCCCCTTCCACTTCCGGCCAAAACTCCGCAACCTGGATGGATGCGTTTCCCACCACCAGACAGAATCAAGGCAGTCGTGCCGCCGCTCCCGGCTCAGGTACACCTATGGCCACTTTCTCTCCCCGAGCACCCTGGCTGGGTGTTATGGTCGGCGTTGCCGAGAATGGCGGGTTGATGGTGCGCCATGTGGCAGACGACAGCCCAGCCTACCGGGTTGGTGTCCGGCGAGGAGACACGCTAGTTGCGTACAATGATCGCCCTCTCAAGGATCCCAGTGAGCTGAGCCAACGCATTGCCGAACAGTCGCCTGGAATGAGCATTAAATTGACGCTCCGCCGACGGGGAAACACGGTGACCGTACGGCCTAGATTGACTCTTCGTCCGCAGACGACGCAGGCTAAACCTCAACACGTTATTGCGGAAACGCCGGTGGTGTCGCCCCCCCCCGTCTCACCTGTTCCTACAACAGAGAGCGAAAGTGTGCCCGACTCCCCTGAGAACGAGAAATGACCTTTGATGAACCTCTCCTCTCTGGAACACTGATTAGGCGTTACAAGCGTTTTTTAGCCGATGTGCGTCTGGACGATGGCACGGAGATCACGGTTCACTGTCCCAATTCAGGCTCGATGCTCGGGTTGAATGCGCCGGGAAATCGTGTCTGGATCTCACGATCGGACAATGCCAAACGCAAATATCCACACACTCTCGAACTGGTCGAGGCTTCCCAGTCCATCATGATCGACCCGGATGGGAAGAGAACTGCTGTGGAGTCACCGGCTACCCTGGTAGGTGTTCATACCGGTCGTACCAATGCGCTGGTTCGTGAAGCACTGGAAGCTGGAAATATTCCTTCCCTGGCCGGTTTTTCATCACTCAGACCGGAAGTTCGGTTCGGGGAAGAATCACGACTGGATTTCCAACTGAAATTCTCTGGGATTGGTGTTTCAAAAGACTGTTATATCGAAGTAAAAAGCGTTACGTTGCGGTTGGGTGATACGTTGGCCTTTCCCGATGCCGTGACCAAACGCGGACAGAAGCATCTGCATAATCTTCGTGAAGCGGTTTGCCAGGGTCATCGGGCCGTTATACTCTTTGTGCTGCAACGGGAAGATGGCGAGGGCTTTCGGCCGGCTCACGAGATCGATCCTGAGTATGCCCGGACTCTCTCCGACGTTATTCATGCAGGCGTTGAGTGTCTGGCCATGCGATGTCGAGTCAACACCACTGGAATAGCCATTACCGCTCCAGCCACAGTGACGATTGATACCCTATGATTACCATCAAGACTCCTGAAGAGATCGAAAAGATGCGCGCAACCAGCCGTTTGGCTGCAGAGACGTTGCGCATGATCGAATCCCATGTCAAACCCGGGACCACAACCGACACACTGAACGATATCTGTCATCAATTCATCGTTGACAATGGTGCCTACCCTTCGCCGCTCAACTATCGAGGGTTTCCTAAATCGATCTGCACCTCGGTCAACCAGCAGGTGTGCCATGGTATTCCTGGAGACAGGGTGTTGCGAGGTGGTGATATCATCAATGTTGACATCACCACCACTTTGGATGGTTTCCACGGTGATACCAGCAAAACACTCTTTGTCGGCAAACCAACCCCGAAAGGGAGCAAGATCGTTCGTGTTGCCAAGGAGTGTCTCGATTTAGGAATTAGAGTTCTTCGTCCTGGTGGGCATATCGGCGACATCGGTGATGTGATTGAACGCCATGCCAAGAAGAATCGCTGCTCGGTCGTGCGGGAGTATTGTGGGCACGGTATAGGTCGCCAGTTCCATGAGGAACCGTCAGTTCTGCATTACGGCATCCCGGGATCAGGGGCAGAGATCCGCCCTGGCATGACATTCACGATTGAACCGATGATCAATCTGGGCAAAGCCCCCATCAAACATATGCCGGACAAGTGGACCGTGGTGACGAAGGATCACTCTCTGTCGGCCCAGTTCGAACACACTATTCTGATCACGGAAACCGGCTATGAGGTACTCACTGATCTGGATGGTGAATACGTCTGAACTCAGAGAGTTCCATCATCCTGAGGGACCGGATAGCGTTTGTTGATCTTATAGACAAATGCCAACACCTCAGCGACCGCCTTATAGAGCTCCGGAGGCACAGTCTCTCCCAGCTCGACCTTGCCCAACAACGAGACCAGATCGGGATCCTCCACCAACGACACACCCGCTTCCCGCGCGCGATCCAGTATCGTCTCTGCGATGCGTCCCCGGCCCGTTGCCGTCACACGGGGAGCACTGTCCTGACCACGCACATAGCGCAGAGCTACGGCCTGTTTCATGCTGTTGGGTGGCGATTTTCGTCTGGAGTCAGCCATGGATCATCCGGCTCCTCTCTTCTCCCTGCTACGCTTCAAGAGAGAACCCTCCATCGTTGCCCATCCCCAGCATCTCCTGACGTTCACTGATAATCTCCGGCAGAAACATACGCATCAGATCCAGTGTCTGAAGAGGCAGTTCCGCATCGATGAGTGCTTGCCGTAGGTCTCCTACCCCGCCGCGCAGTGTCGACAGCACCTCTTCATCTTCTGCGGCAATGGAGATGGAGAGCTGGCCTTTGCCGAACGCCAGTCTGGCGCGCACCGGCCCGAGATTGCTCATATTGAGATTGAGCAGAACCGAAGTGACCTCATCCTCATCACTCCCTCCCCTACCCCCTTCCCTGCGCCACATCGCCTCACCCATACCGCCGTCCTGCATCCAGAATACCCTGTAACCGAGAAACTGCGTTCCATCCGGCTGGGCGGAAACCTTGGGCAGAACCTCCTGCATGGTCAGCAGGTCACCGAGACGAGAGAGTGCAGCACGGGCAGCACTCAGTTCATTCTGAGCGGCGGGATTGGCTGCTTCGGCAGGATCGGCCAGTTGTAGCGTGTTGGCCGCGCGATGCAACGTTTTAACCATTTCAGCAAGCTGCTGCTGTGAACTACCCTGCATCAGTTTCAGGAGTTGTCCGGCATCCCCTTTCATAAGGGATTCAAGGGAGATGTTGGGAAGGGTCTGCTGCAGAAGCTGGGCAATGCCTTCACCACGGCCCGTGACGAATCGGGAAGCACTTGCTCCCCCTTTCAGAGCCGCTTGAAGTGCAGACAGACCTCCCAATTCCGGAAAGAGTGCTGTTTTGGCCCCACTGCCCGACAAGCCTCCCATCTGCATTAGTTTTCCGAACAGATCGGGGGCACGCATCAAACTCTGCTGAACGTCGGTGGCAAGCTTGCCCGCAACACCAGACTCACTACCGGCCAAGCGCATGAACACCTCAGGAACCGTGCGCACGACTTCCAGCCGGATCGACTCTCCTTCCACCAGCCCACGCCCGCCGGAGAATGAGAGTCCCGTGCCATCAGCCATTCGCATAACACCCTTGCCATCGGGTCCCAGTTGGCTGACGCGCGCAGAGACTACATCGCCCTGGGAGAGGGTCGGTGGCGCGGCGCTCTTTCCTGCAGCCGCATTGCCCACACGAGGCAACATGCCTGAGACCAGAATAGCCATAAGGGTATACACGCTTCAGTGTCGAAGAGAGAGTCTACCCTTTATTGTCGGCAATTGTGCTCGACAACAATAGGGTTTTCATCACTGCATTCTGAAATGTGAACGAGTGTCAGAGAACGAAATGGGTGCAACGAAGGTGGGTTTTGACACGTTTCGATGGAAGAACAGAGGAAGTGGTACGCCAAAAAAAAGATGACACACTGACGGAAGAATCAGTATCCCTCATCGTCTTCAGGGTCCTGATCGGAAAGACGTTTTAGCAGGCTCACCTCTTCGACTGTCAAACCAGTCTGCTCAATGACCTGCTCTTCATCCACCCCGTTGGCCAGCAGAAGGCGCGCTTCGTGGTAGGAATCCGACTTGCCACGGTTACTGCTCTCTTCACCTCCAAGAGCAGAAGCGCTGCTCCCCATCATTCCACCGCTACCACTGCTATTGCCCCCACGCTCCAGATAGCGAAGCTCGCGTTGAATGTCCTGCAACTCGGGAAGTATCTTTCCTGCGACATCTTCCATGGTTCTGGTGAGTCGTTTTTCAAGGGAAGAGACTTCACGAATCACGGCTTCTGCGCAGCCTCTTGCACTCTCTTCGGCAGAGGCGCGATCAAGGGCAGGATCATTCGAGTGTGTGGCCTGTTGGATGCTGCGCAGCTCGTCTCGCAACTTCCGAATCTGGAGATAGACCAGGGTGGTCCCCAGATAGAGAATGGCGAGACAGAGGATCATCACCATATTCCAGACTGTCATGACATCCATCCCACGAAGGTGGCAGAGGAGGTGCGTGACAGCCATACCCGGCGGAGCTGATGAACCACCTTTCCCCCCTCAAAAAATCGAAAAAAGTGAACAATATCTTCGCAAACAATAAAACAGAATACGTTACTGTGCTGCTGATGCACGCAAAACACGTTTGATCCTGGCGCGCATTCTAAGTGCTGCTTTGCTGTGCAACTGGGAGATTCTTGATTCAGTCAATCCCAGGACAGCTCCGATCTCACTCATGGTCAACTCTTCGAAGTAGTAGAGTGTCACCACAAGCCGCTCTTTCTCGGGCAGACCCGTCACCGCCTCACTCAACGCCTGTCGCAGCTGCTGAAGCCCGATCACTTCCAGTGGATCCTCTACGGAAGGATCTGCCAATACCTCAAGGATATCCCACTCTTCGTTATCGGTGGAAGGACGAATGTCGTCGAACGAAACGATGGAGATGCTGCGAACGTTGTCAAGCTGTTCGTAGAACTCTTCCAAGGTGATACCCAGGTGGTCCGCCACCTCTGCATCCTCAACAGGGCGCTCCAGTTTGGCTTCCAGCTCCTGGTAGACATCCTGGATCTGCGTCGCAACCTGCCGAACCTGACGCGGCACCCAGTCCATGGCGCGCAACTCATCAAGGATCGCTCCTCGGACACGAAACTCGGCATAAGTCTGAAACTTGATCCCTCGATCAGGATCGAACTTGGTCGCTGCATCGATCAGACCGAGTATGCCAACCTGATAGAGATCATCCACATCCACGGAGTGTGGAAGTTTCATCGCCATACGACCGGAGACGTACTTCACCATCGGAGAGTATTTGAGAATGATCTCTTCTCTAGAGAGACTATTCCACATCTCCTGAT